>DAIETB010000101.1:0-7117 GCA_027345925.1 Sulfuriferula sp. | reverse complement strand
GCATTTCCCCAAGCACCCGGTCATGCCGGGCGTACTGGTGCTGGAAGCGCTGGCTCAGGCCGCCGCCTTGCTGTCGTTTAAAACGGTAGGCAATCCGCCTGACAGCGATGCGATCGTTTATTTTGCCGGCATCAATTCGGCGCGCTTTAAAAAACCCGTTATCCCGGGCGATCAGATGATATTGCATGTGGAAATCCTGAGAAACCTGAAAGGCATATGGAAATATGCGAGTTACGCTGAAGTGGGCGGCCATCGGGTCGCTGAAGCGGAAATGATGGCGACTTTACGTTAACGAATGAAATCGACAATGATACATCAGACCGCGATGGTCCATCCTGATGCGCAAATCGGCAAACATGTGCACATCGGAGCCTACAGCATTATCGGCAAAGATGTCGTCATCGGTGACGGAACGGATATAGGCCCGCACGTAGTGATTAACGGCCATACCCGCATCGGCCGGGACAACCGGATATTTCAGTTCTGTTCCCTGGGCGAGATCCCGCAGGATAAAAAATATGCCGGCGAACCGACCCGGCTGGAAATCGGCGATCGCAATGTGATCCGGGAGTTCTGTACTTTCAATATAGGCACGATACAGGATGCAGGCGTCACACGTCTCGGCGACGACAACTGGATCATGGCGTACGTTCATATCGCGCACGATTGCCAGGTGTCGAATCATACCGTGTTCGCCAACAACGCCTCTTTGGCCGGCCATGTCCACATTGGCGATTATGTGATACTCGGCGGATTTACCGGCGTACATCAATTCTGCAAAATAGGCGCTCATGTCATGACCGGAATTTCCAGCGTGATATTCAAGGATATCCCGCCTTTTATCATGGCAGCGGGACAACCTGCCGCACCGCATGGACTGAACGCCGAAGGCTTGAAACGCCGGGGATATTCCGCCGAAGCGCTGGCTGGATTAAAACGCGCCTATAAAATACTCTATCGCAAAGGGTTGACCCTGCCCGAAGCGCAAGCCGAATTGCGCGTTCTGGCAGATGAAATCGTCGAAGTCGAGCCTTTGCTGCAATTTTTATTGCAGTCCGAGCGCGGAATCATACGGTAAATGGCTGCCCAAAGACCGCCGCGTATTGCCATCGTAGCCGGAGAGCCATCGGGCGATCTCTTGGGCAGCCATCTGATTACTGCTCTGAGAGCGCGTTGTCCGGGTGTGGAGTTTTATGGCATCGCCGGACCCAATATGATATTCGCCGGCGCCCGTACGCTTTTTTCCATGGAAAAACTCTCGGTCAACGGTTATGTCGAGGTGATACGTCATCTGCCCGAATTGCTGGGTATACGGCGCAAGCTGAAACAGATCATATTGGCCGATCCTCCCGATTTGTTTATAGGGATAGACGCGCCGGATTTTAATTTTTCGCTGGAAAGCGACTTGAAGGCGCGCGGTATCCCGACCATACATTATGTCAGCCCGTCGATTTGGGCATGGCGCGGCGAGCGCATAAAAAAAATCGCTCGCGCCGTATCGCGTATGCTGGTCGTATTTCCATTCGAAGAAGCTATCTACAAAAAAGCAGGCATTCCGGTTACTTTCGTAGGCCATCCTTTGGCCGATATGCTGCCTGCAAGCCCGGATCGTCACGCGGTGCGAAAACGTCTGGGTATGGACCTCGATGCCAGAATTATTGCGCTGTTGCCCGGCAGTCGCGTCAGCGAACTCAGGCAGCATGCCCGCTTATTCATAGAAACGGCTCAGTTGCTCGAAGCGCAGCATCCCGGTCTTCGTTTTGTGACGCCGCTTGTCAATCGCGAAACCCGGGAAATTTTTATTACGGCCTTGCATGCCTGTCCTAATCCGCCGCCCATACAAATCATGATAGGTCATGCCGAGTATGCGATGATCGCAGCAGATCTGGTGCTGGTAGCGTCGGGAACGGCAGCGCTCGAAGCAGCCTTGTTGCAGCGGCCTATGGTGATTACTTATCGAGTGCCGGGGATCACCGCATGGCTGATGCGCAAGCGAGCTTATCTGCCGTGGGTCGGTTTGCCCAATATTCTGGCTAATCGCGGTCTGGTTCCCGAACTGCTGCAAGAACAGGCTACACCTTTGAAACTGGCCGAAGCCTTGAATACGTTATTAACAGATAAAAATCTGTGTCATGAAATGGAAATTGAATTTGTCCGGCAATATCGCAGCCTGAAGCAGAATACTGCGGAAAAGATGGCTGCCGCGGTAATGCCGTATCTGGCGGGAAAATGCGGCTGATCTGCGGAGTGGACGAAGCGGGCAGGGGACCGCTCGCGGGTCCCGTGTATGCCGCTGCCGTGATACTTCATCCCGAAAAACCCATTTCGGGTCTGAACGATTCCAAAAAACTGAGCGCCCGGCGCCGGGATGAACTCGAAGCGCAAATCGTCCGCTGCGCTCGCGCTTATGCAATCGGTTTTGCTACTGTCGCGGAAATCGACAGCATAAATATATTGCAGGCTAGCTTGCTCGCCATGCGCCGGGCTATCATGGCCTTATGCGTAATGCCCGACGAAATTCTGGTAGACGGATTGCATTGCCCTGAAACAAGCATTCCCAGCCGCGCTATCGTGCAGGGCGATGCTCTGGAACCCGCCATTTCCGCAGCGTCGATTTTAGCCAAGACCGCGCGCGACAGGGAATTGCGGCGATTGCACGACCGATATCCGCAATATGGATTCGATCAGCATAAAGGTTATCCAACCGCTATGCATCTGCAAGCGCTGGCGGTACATGGCATCTGTCCTGAACACCGGTTGAGTTATGGACCGGTAAAGTTTATCCTGCAACAGGATTTGTTCGATCAAAGCGAAGTCGAACTATGAACGCATTCTCTTCGTATAAAGGAAAAACGAAATGATTTTGGCAAAATTCTTGCATGTCTTGAGCGTAGTGATCTGGGTAGGGGGAATGTTTTTCGCGTATATGGCACTTCGGCCGGTGGCCGCGGAACGTCTCGAACCGCCGCAGCGCCTGAATTTATGGGAGGGCGTATTCAGCCGGTTTTTCCCCTGGGTCTGGTTGTCCGTAGCGCTGATACTCGGTAGCGGGCTATTCATGATGGCGCGCATGGGTAAACCGCCGGTCTATGTCATGGCGATGTTCGGCTTGGGAATTTTGATGATGTTACTGTATGCGCACGTCTTTTTTGCACCGTTCAAGCGTCTGAAACGTGCTGTTTCCGCGCAGGATTGGCCGGCAGGCGGTATTGCGCTGGGGCAAATACGAAAAGCGGTGGGGATCAATCTGTTGCTGGGTTTGCTGACTGTCGCCGTAGCGATTCTGGGGGTGTATTTGGGGTAAATGGCAATGCTTTTATTGCCCCGAGGCATCTCTTGTTTGTGCAGCCGCCGACCGGATGGTTGACGGCTGCCCGTTATTACATGCTTACCGAGAAAGTTAACTGAAAACTGCGTTCCGGCAGCGTGTAGTACATCGCGTTATTGTTGGCATCGTAAGTTCCCAGCGCATAAATGCTCTGATTATTGAGCATGTTATTGATCTGGAAGCCGATGTTGGCGTCTTTGGCCCAGCTTGCAAAGTGCTTGATCGTATAGCTGGTGGCGAAGTTGGTCACCGCATAGGCGCCCAGCGGTATGGTTTGTCCCACATCGCCGTAACGGGAACTGACGAACTTGGTCAGCAAGGACGCATAAACTGGCCCCTGATTGTAAATTACTCCCGCCGCAGCAGTATGTTCCGGAGCATCGGGCAACCACTGGTTATTCGTGTTCACTTTGGCGCTGTTGAAGGAATAATTGCCGTACAGGCTATAGCCCTGTCCCACGTAATAGGTATCTTCCGTCTCGAATCCCTGGTAGGTCGCACCGCCGACGTTGGTATAAATGGTGGCGTTCTGGATGGGAGTGGCAACCTGTTTGTTATTGAAATCGATTTTGTATATATCGGCAGACAACGTCATTCGTTTGTTCGACCAGGTAGTGCCGAGCTGATAATTCATGGTCGTTTCCGGATTGACTGTGCTCAGGTCGACATTGGACTGATAAAACGTACTGAGATTGGGAGCCTGAAATCCCTTTGCAATTTGCAGATAAGCGGACCAGTCTTTCTGAATGGCATAATGCGCAGTCAGAGCGGGGAGCACTGCGCTCCAGGTCGCGCTGCCATTGTATGGCAGGCCTGTACCCTGGAGATTGGTAGCATCCACATTGCGGGTAAACGACGAATATTTCAACCCGGGAGTGATAACCAGAGCATTCGTTGCTTGCCAGGCATAGTCGATATAAGGCTGCACACTGGTCAGGCTGTCGTTCATCAGGCGGTCGATGGGGCTCGGTGCGCCAGTCAGCGGATTGCTATTGATATAATTAAAGCCGCCTCCGTTGCTCCAGTCTATCTCGAATTGCGAGCGACTGTTGGTTTGATGGTCGATCCATGCGCCCAGATTCAGATAGCCTGACCCGATTGCATCGGAAAGGCGTAATATATCGCCGAAAGAACGATAATCCATGCTCATTCGGTTGCCCGGCACGTCGTTGGGATTGAGGGTGCCGTTGGCATTAACGGTGCCGTTAGGCAATGCCCCGCCCTGATCGGCCCCATTGAATCCGTTGTGATTATAAGCGTAGGTATACAGTTTGTTGTCGATATGCCAGCTGCCTTGTTGTGATTGCAGACCGATATATTCAAAGTCGGAATGGATGTCGTCGTAGTTGTAGCCGGCGAAGTTCTGGCTGGTCGGGTCTTCGTTCAACCCGTAATTATTGCCGTATTTCTGCAGGTTCGCGAGGGTAGTGCCCGATGCGACGTTCTGATGCAGCGTATTCTGCATCGCAACCAGCGTGAGCAGGGTATTGTCGGAGATCGGCTTGGTGAATTTGACGAACAGGTTGGTGCGTTTTTGCGCCGCGTTGGTCAGGTAGCCGTCGGTCGAGAAATTCTTGTAATCGATGAATGCGCTGGCATCGCCGTAGTTGTGCATGATGCCGGTATCGTATTCCACCCCTTCCAGATGGCTGTTAAAACTGCCGACCGAGGCGTAGGGCGTGAACGTCGGAGTTGTCAGCGGATCTTTGGAGGTAACGGCTATGGTGCCGCCGAATGTGGCATTGCCGATATTGCTGGCGTCGCCCGGGCCGCGATCGACGGCTATGCCGCCGGTATCCTGGGGCATGAAGTAAGAAGTGGAATGCTGGGTGAAGTCGTTCGAATCGCCCCAAGGGATGCCGTCGAAAGTGACGTTATATTGACCGTTCTGGAATCCGCGCAGAAACGGACCGCCCGATTGCGATTCCATGCCGCCCGGACCGTTCGGATCCACGCTCCACATGTTCGGCGAAATCTGGGCAATGTCGGGATAATTGGCCGCAGCGCCGGCGTTCTCTTCGATATAATGCCGGTTAATGATGGATACCGGTTCGGTGGCGGTGAGCGAGCCCTGGGTCGGGGCCTGATAGGGCGCCGAGGCGGGATCGCCGGATGCGTCGGTGGAAGCGTTACCGCTACCCTGTACGGTACCCAGATCGACGGTGTCCTGCGCCAGGGCAACTTCTGCGCCGGTGACCAGGATACTGCTTATAATGAGACGTACGAGTAATTTAAGGCGATAATTTTTCTGTTTCTTCATTGTGATTGCTCCCTTCGTTCAAAAACGGTTAATATTCAGGCACCTGCTTTGCCAATAAATATACCGGAGCAAACTTAGGACAAAATGACTGAAATATGATGATTTTATTTCGACAGGAATGAAACGTTTACGCTTCGATGAAGGATAGACGGCAGAAGAGGGTGGCAGTAAGGCAACCTCCGCATGGCGCCGGCAACAATCTGCAATACCGGTTCATGAATGGGCAACAGAGGAGCATAGGAACAGATATGGTACGACAAGTTTTTCTCGATACGGAAACGACCGGACTCGATCCGCGCCAGGGGCATCGTATAATTGAAGTGGCCGGAGTGGAAATGGTTAATCGCCGTTCTACCGGCAGGCATTTTCATCGCTATCTCAACCCGCAACGCGAGATCGACGCCGGAGCGGAAGCGGTACACGGAATAACTGCCGTATTTTTGCAAGACAAACCGGTATTTGCCGATATTGCCGACGAATTGCTGGAATTTTTAGCCGATGCCGAACTGGTGATTCATAATGCGCCGTTCGATATCGGCTTTCTGAATCATGAGTTGACGCTGTTAGGGCGACCTTTGATGCAGCAGCATTGCGCGAACGTGCTGGATACGCTGAAACTGGCGAAAGAACTGCATCCGGGCCAAAAAAACAATCTCGATGCGCTCTGCCGCCGCTATGAGATCGATAATGCCAACCGGACCTTGCACGGCGCACTGCTCGACGCGGAATTGCTCGCTGCGGTTTATCTGGGCATGACGCGGGGTCAGGAAAGCCTGATCATGTCGCTGGAAGTCCAGCCCGAGCAATATGCAGGGGACGACACGGCTTTTTCGGCATCGATTAAAGTGATCCATCCGAGCCCGGCTGAATTGAATTTGCACGGGGAAACATTGGCGGCCATCCAGAAAGAAAGTCAGAATCAGTGCATCTGGCTTACATTGGCAGAAGCTGGGCCGGAAGAGTCATAGGGAATGATGCGGCAAAGCCAGTAAACAGCAAAGCGGTTCCTGGTCGATTCGTCCGGGCGAAAACGAGTCAGACGGTAGATATGCATCCCGAGTTCCTTGAAGTGCTGACTGTGGGCGACAGGCCGGAAGATCGGCTTTACGCGGTTTCGGTCAATACCGCTTTGCGCCGTTCCATCGTAGCGATCCAACGCCGGATTTGAGGATAATCGCTAATGGCGATCTCGGCCATATCTTCCAGAATCACCGTCCAGGGATAGAGTGCGATATCGGCGATGGAATATTCATGGCATAAATAGTCGCGGTTTTCCAGTTGCCGGTCGAGAATACGGCAATAACTTGTCAGCTTGTCTTTATAGCGCTGAAAAATATTTTCCGGAAAATCCCCGGTATCTGACAGCATGTAATGATACAGCTCGATCGTCATCGGACACATATTCGCCACTTCGAACATCAGCCATTTTATGACTTCGGCCCGTTCTGGCTGCTTTTCGGGTAGCAGTTTTCCGGATTTTTCGGCAAGATATATCAGTATCGCGCCGGACTCGAACAGGGTGACGCCGG
>DAIETB010000083.1:0-5114 GCA_027345925.1 Sulfuriferula sp. | reverse complement strand
GTTGGGCTGACGTCAACTGGGCTTTGTTGCGCCATACGCCATCGGCGCTACCGTTGCCGGTTAAACTGGCGGATGGACGTTCCACCGGACTGGATATTGAAAACATCCATATCGGCGATGACAAATCCGATCTTGCAGAGCAGGCGGGCTTGAGATTATACGAACCGCCGATGCCGCCCCGGATCGGACAGATATTGCCAGACAGCATAGCCGCACGCGCCGGTTTGCAAATCGGAGACGAAATCACTGCGATTAATGGCGCGCCCATACAGTGGTGGGCCGATTTCGTTCAGGCGGTGCGGACTCATCCGGATCTGCGTCTCGTGTTGACGGTCAGGCGCAGCGGTCGCTTGTACAATGTCGCTCTGGTTCCGGCAGCGGTTCGAGAACCGCAGCGGACAATAGGTAAGATCGGTGCCGGTCCCCTGGTCGATGAGCGTGTTTTCAGGGATATGATCACCGAGTTGCATTATTCGTTTGCCGGCGCACTTAACGAGGCGATTGTCAAAACACGGGAAACAGCCGCGCTCGATCTGAGCATGATGTGGCGCATTCTTACCGGCAGCCTGTCGTGGCACAATTTATCGGGTCCGCTTACCATCGCGGATTATGCAGGGCAATCGGCGCGTAGCGGATGGATGACCTTCATCGGCTTTATTGCCACGGTCAGCATAAGTTTGGGCGTGCTGAATTTATTGCCGATTCCCTTATTGGATGGGGGCCATTTGATGTATTATACGGTAGAGATAATCAGAGGCGCTCCCTTATCCGAACGGATCATGATGTTAGGACAGCATGTGGGTCTGGCTATGCTCGTGCTCCTGATGGCTTTCGCTTTTTATAACGACATTACTCGTTTGTTTGGTTCTTGATAATGCAAAACAAAATCACAGCAGCACTCGTTACTGGCATGTGGGCAATTTCTGCTCACGCAATGGATAGTTTTGTTGTTAAGGATATACGCGTAGAAGGCATACAGCGGACCGAAGCAGGCACTGTTTTCAGCTATCTGCCTGTAAAGGTGGGTGAAACGCTCGATGCCGACAAGGCTGCGGCCGCTATCAAGGCGCTGTATGCAACCGGTTTTTTCAAGGATGTGAAACTGGAAGAGCAGAACGGCGTGTTAATCGTTGTCGTGCAGGAAAGGCCTGCTATCGCTAAGATAGACATAGCGGGAAGCAAAGAGTTCACTTCGGACCAGATCAAAGACGGCCTGAAACAGTCAGGGATAGTCGAAGGCCGGATTTTCGACAAGGCTACGCTGGATCGCGCTGCTCAGGAAATCCGCAGATTGTATTACAGCCACGGCCGTTATGCGGTCAAAGTGGAAACTACCGTTACTCCGATGAAACGCAACCGGGTGGCGATCAATTTTAATATCGACGATGGCGAAGTCGCAAAAATAAAGCAAATCAATATCATAGGCAATAAATCCTTTACCGAAAAGGAATTGCAGGATGCTATTTTATTGCGCAAGCCCGGCTGGTTTACCTGGTACACCAAGAACGATCAGTATTCGAAGGAAAAGCTGGCTAAGGATCTTGAAACGCTTAAGTCGTATTATTTGAACCGCGGTTACCTTGAATTCAATATCGATTCTTCGCAAGTGTCGATTACTCCGGACAAACGCGACATCTATGTCACGATAAATATTACGGAAGGTCCGAAATATACAGTCTCAGGCATAAAACTGGCGGGTGAGATGATGGCGCCCGAAGCGGAATTGAGGAAGCTCATCGATATTCAGCCCGGCGATACGTTTTCGCGTGAAAAAGTGACGCAGGCATCGAAAAAGATCGGCGATCGCCTCGGAAACGACGGATATGCGTTTGCGAACGTGAACGCCTCTCCCGAAGTAGACAAGGATAAGCATACCGTCGCATTTACCTTTTTTGTCGATTCCGGTCGCAGGGTATACGTGCGGCATATCAATATCAAAGGTAATACGCGGACGCGCGATGAAGTGGTGCGCCGCGAATTCCGCCAGATGGAAGGCGCGTGGTACGCCGCCGATCAGGTGCAGCGTTCCCGCGAGCGCGTGGAGCGGCT
The DNA here is from genome assembly GCA_027345925.1 of Sulfuriferula sp. Lineage (GTDB taxonomy): Bacteria > Pseudomonadota > Gammaproteobacteria > Burkholderiales > Sulfuriferulaceae > Sulfuriferula. Next base: position 3,065 of record DAIETB010000083.1, on the reverse strand, counting down.
CGGATTCTTTAACGATATCAATGTCGAAACGCCGCCGGTTAAAAATACCAAGGATCAGGTCGATGTGAACATGAGCCTTACCGAAATTCCGACCGGCAGTATCATGGTCGGCGCCGGATTCGCTTCGCAGGAAGGCTTGATATTGTCGGGTTCCATCTCGCAAAATAACCTGTTCGGCAGCGGCAATTCGCTGACGGCAACAGTCAGTACCGGCATATTCAACAAAGTCTATTCCGTTTCGTATACCAATCCTTACTTTACGCCGGACGGAGTCAGCGTCGGCTACGACGTGTACGAAAATGTGACCGATACCACGGCCTTGTACATGCTTTCACCCTACAAGAACACCACCAAAGGTATCGGTGCCAGATGGGGTATACCGCTGAACGAAAAGGATACGCTCAGTCTGGGGCTGGCGTATGAAGCCGTGCATCTGGATGTATTTCCGACCAGTCCCATCCAGTATCAGCAATTCGTTACGCAGAACGGTAATTATACCGATACCGTGCGCCTCGATCTGGGATGGGCGCGCGATAGCCGCGATAGCCTGATTTATCCGACGCAGGGTATGCTGGAAAGAATCTACGCGCAAATCGGCGTGCCGCCCGGTAGTCTGGATTACTATAAAATCTCGTACCAGCAGCAGTGGTTCGATCCGTTAAGCAAGACGTTTACCCTGATGCTGAACGGGCAGCTGGGTATCGGCGGCGGTTATAACGGTCAAACGCTGCCTTTCTTCCAGAACTTTTATGCGGGCGGCGTAGGTTCGGTCCGAGGTTACGATATCGGGACGATAGGACCCCACTACTACGACCCGGTTTCGGGCCAATACCTGGCACTGGGCGGTAACAAGAGTCTGGTCATGAATGCCGAATTGCTATTCCCGATGCCCGGCATGCCGGACAACAAATCGGTACGGTTGAGTGTCTTTGTCGACGGCGGCGACATCTGGGGACCCGGCGATACGTTTGCTACGGAACCCATGCGTTATTCCACCGGTGTGGCGGTGAACTGGATATCGCCGGTCGGGCCATTGAAGTTCAGTCTGGCGCAGGCGCTCAATCCTCAGCCTTACGATCAGAAAGCTGCATTCCAGTTTGCGTTGGGCCAGGTTTTCTAAGGAGCGATATCTTGGCAATTCGATGGCTTAAAACGTATCTTTGGTTCTTTCTGTTATTGGTTAGCTCCCAGGCGCTGGCGGATATGAAAATCGGTTTCGTCAATACCGAACGCGTATTCCGCGAAGCGCCCATTGCGATAGCGGCGCAAAAAAGGCTGGAAAAAGAATTCGCGCCGCGCGATGCCGAATTGCAAAAAATGGCCAAACAGGCGCGGGACCTGCAAAGCCAGCTGGAGAAGGGCAGCGCAATGCTCAGCGATAGCGACAGACGCAACAAGGAACGCGACCTGGCCAATATCAACCGGGAATATCAGCGCCTGTTACGCGAATTCCGCGAAGACCTGAACGTACGCCGCAACGAAGAACTGACCAAAGTTCAGGATCGCGCACGTAAAGCGATCCAGAGTTACGGAGAATCGGAAAAATACGACGTGATACTGGAAGATGCGATTTATTTCAGCCCGAAAATCGACATCACCGATCATATTATTCATATGCTGACGCAATAGGGTTAACTGGAATGACAGCTTATACCCTGGCCGATCTCGTCGCCCGGTTTGGCGGAGAAATACGAGGCGATCCCCACACTTGCGTGAGTCAGGTAGCGAGTCTTCTTCGCGCCGGCAGCGGGCAGATTGCCTTTATCGCTCATTCCCGCTATCGCGATCAATTGGAAAACAGCCAGGCGGAAGCATTGATCGTAGGCCCGGATCTTGCCGATGCCAGCAACAAGCCGCGTATAGTTACCGAAAATCCTTATGCCTATTTTGCCAAAGCATCGACGCTGTTTAATCCGCCATTGCGCGGAGAAAGCGGCATACATCCCGCTGCGAGCGTACATCCTTCCGCGCGGATAGGTGCTGATGTTAATATTGCCGCCAACGTTGTAATCGAACGCGACGCAGTGATCGGCGCGGGCAGCGTCATCGGCGCGGGCAGCGTTATCGGCGCGGGCAGCGTTATCGGCGCCGACGCCCTGATTTATGCCAATGTTACGGTTTATCACCATTGCGCCATCGGCGAGCGGGTAATATTGCATGCCGGATGCGTGATCGGCGCCGACGGCTTCGGTCTGGCGCCGGAGGCCGGACGCTGGATTAAAATTCCGCAAATAGGCCGCGTCGTCATCGGCAACGATGTGGAAATCGGCGCCAATACAACGGTCGATCGCGGCGCGCTGGACGATACCATCATTCATGACGGAGTCAAGCTGGACAACCAGATCCAGATTGCGCACAACGTACAGATCGGCGAGCATACCGCCATCGCCGCCTGCACAGGCATTGCGGGCAGCGCGAAAATCGGCGCGCATTGTACGATAGGAGGCGCGGCGATGATATTCGGTCACATTGATATCGCCGACGGGGTCAACATATCCACCAATACGCTAATCACGAAATCGCTGACCAAAGCCGGAACGTATACTTCGGCATTGCCGTTTTCAGAGCACAGCGTATGGTTGAAAAATGCAGTACAGATGCGTCATCTCGACAGCATGGCTAAGCGTTTGAGCGCATTGGAAAAGCAGATGGACGCAACGGAGAAAAAAAATGAATAGCATGGAAATAAGTGAAATCATGGCGTATCTGCCGCACCGCTACCCGTTTTTGCTGGTAGACCGAGTGACGAGCCTAGAGCCGGGAAAACGTATCGTCGCAATCAAGAACGTCTCCATGAACGAGCCTTTTTTTGCCGGGCATTTCCCCAAGCACCCGGTCATGCCGGGCGTACTGGTGCTGGAAGCGCTGGCGCAGGCCGCCGCCTTGCTGTCGTTTAAAACGGTAGGCAATCCGCCCGACAGCGATGCGATCGTTTATTTTGCCGGCATCAATGCGGCGCGCTTTAAAAAACCCGTTATTCCAGGCGATCAACTGACATTGCATGTTGAAATCCTGAGAAACCTGAAAGGCATATGGAAATATGCGAGTTATGCCGAAGTGGGCGG
>DAIETB010000078.1:0-6493 GCA_027345925.1 Sulfuriferula sp. | reverse complement strand
GCGCGCTGTTTTGTGCGCTTCGTGCATCACTACGGCTTGACGAAACAGCGTGAAATTCGAGTGGAAACCGCTGCCGGCCTGATTATTCCCCGCCTGGAAGAAGACGGTCGCGTTACCGTAAACATGGGCGTTCCCCGTTTCGAACCGGAGGAAATTCCATTTGATGCCGATGCTCCGGCTGCCGAATACGACCTCGATATCGATGGAGGGCCGGTTCGTGTCAGCGTATTGTCCATGGGCAATCCTCATGCCGTGCAGATTGTGGATAATATCGAAACCGCGCCGGTAGCGGAACAGGGCGCATTGATCGAAAACCATCCCCGGTTTCCCCGCCGAGTGAACGCAGGATTCATGCAAATTACCGACACCCGGCGTATACGGCTGCGGGTATACGAACGCGGCTCCGGCGAAACCTTGTCTTGCGGCACCGGTGCCTGTGCGGCCGCCGTTGCCGGCGTACGCCTCGGTTTGCTACAGTCGCCGGTAGAGATTACTACCCGCGGCGGATTGCTGAGCGTAGCCTGGGCAGGCGCAGACAGCCCAGTCTGGCTAACCGGACCAACGGCTATTGTATTTGAAGCTGAACTTATCCTGAAATGAACGAATAATGAAAACTGAAGACATTGCACGCTACTTGGCAGCGCATCCCGAATTTTTCGAACAATACCCCCATTTGCTGACCGACATCCGCATCAGTCATCCGTTCGATGGACGGGCCATTTCGATTGCGGAACGCCAAATTCTTAATCTGCGGGACAAAATTACCTTACTCGAAACCAAATTGGCAGAACTGCTCCGTTTCGGCGAGGAAAACGATCAGATTTCCGTCAAATTGCAGCGTATTGCGGTAGCTTTGATTGCCGCTCATGATTTGCCTGCTTTGTTACAGTCGTTGTATTTAAATCTGCGCGAGGATTTCAGCATTCCTTATAGCGTCGTCCGGCTTTGGCATACCGAAAGCGATGGAGTCGAATTTTCCGCGGTTCCCGATACGGTAAAAGACTGGGTGGTTCATATGCCTCATCCTCAATGCGGCGCGTATCTGCATCCCGATGCGTTAAGCTGGTTCGGCGAAACTGCCGCCCTGCGTTCGTACGCCGCCATTCCTCTTAAATATCGGCATACTTCAGGGGTGCTGTTGTTGGCGTCGGAAGATCCGCAGCGATTTTACCCCCAAATGGGCACGCTGTATTTGCAACGCTTGGGCGAATTGATTGGAGCAGGCATAGAACGTATCCTGCCAGGAAATTAAATCCGACTTTAAAATATCGTGGACGACCAGCTAGTAAACGCTTACTTATCACATCTTGCTTCGGAACGCGGCCTGGCGGCTCACACCATCAGCAATTATGCGCGCGATTTACGTATTTTACTGCAGAAAAGCCACGCTTCGTCGCTGGCCGAATTGCGAGCGCACGACATTCGACGTTTCATAGCCGGATTACACGCCGGAGGATTATCGGGCAAAAGTCTGGCGCGCGTCTTATCGGCCTGGCGCAGCTTTTATCGTTACCTCAATCAGCGCCACGACTATGCGCACAATCCCTGCGATTCATTGCATGCGCCCAAACACGCCCGAGCGTTGCCGCACAGCCTGTCGGTCGAGCAAACCCTGCAGCTTCTTGACGCAACAGTTCCTGCAGATCCTTTGAACGCACGGGATAACGCGATATTCGAGCTGTTTTATTCATCGGGGCTACGTTTGTCGGAACTCGCTACGCTAACCCTGACGCAACTGGATCTGGCGAACGGCGAGGTAAGCGTCATCGGCAAAGGCAATAAAACGCGTATCGTCCCGGTAGGCAAAACAGCCGTCGGTGCACTCCGGAATTGGCTTGCATTACGCGATAACAAAGGTTTGTACCTATTTCCGGGACGAGATGGCAACCGGCACTTGAGCCAGCGCGCCATCGAATTGCGTCTGGAGCGCCGCGCCCGGCAAGCCGGTCTGGACGCTACCGTTCATCCGCATGTCCTGCGCCATGCGTTTGCTTCGCACCTGTTGCAATCGTCGGGAGATTTACGCGCCGTGCAGGAATTGCTCGGTCATGCGAGTATCAGTTCCACCCAGATTTATACCCGTCTCGATTTTCAGCATCTGGCGGCAACCTACGATCAGGCGCATCCTCGCGCCAAAAAGAAAGCCCGCTAAATCACCGACTGGCGATGAAGCGGGCTGCGTAACGGAATTCTGCGTCCGGAAGGGCACGCAGAAAAAATTACTTGCTGGCGTCGGCTTGTACCGTTACCGTTATTTCCGCGATGACATCGGTATGCAAGGCAATCGTAACCGGAAATTCGCCGATGGCTTTCAATGGGCCGTTAGGCATGCGCACTTCGGCTTTAGCCACGGCGATCCCTTTGGCATTGAGCGCATCGGCTATATCGCCGTTGGTCACCGACCCGAACAGACGTCCATCCATACCGGCTTTTTGCGATACGACCAAATTGAATTCGGCCAGCTGGGCGGCCCGGGTTTGCGCTGCGGCAAGAGCGGCGGCTTGCACTTTCTCGAGCTCGGCGCGTTTTTCTTCAAAGTGCTTGAGATTGGCAGACGTAGCGCGTTTGGCCTTGCCTTGCGGAATCAGAAAATTGCGGGCATAGCCGTCTTTGACTTTAACCACATCGCCCAGCGTGCCGAGGTTGATCACTTTTTCCATCAGTATAATTTGCATGGCGATCTCCTTAATGCAAGTCGGTGTAAGGCATCAAGGCGAGAAACCGTGCGCGCTTGATCGCAGTGGAAAGCTGACGCTGAAAACGGGTTTTAGTACCAGTAATCCGCGCAGGAATAATCTTGCCGTTCTCGGCGATAAAATCTTTTAACAGTTCGACGTCTTTATGGTCGACCCAAGTGATGCCCTCTACCGTGAAACGGCAAAACTTGCGGCGCTTGAATAACTGGCGGGAACCTTCCCGGCGTTTGGTGTTTTTGATGTTGGTTGGACGTGGCATTACTGCGCTCCTGTCTGTATATTTTCCAAGCTACAAATATGTAGCACTATGTATGGGCTGTTGCGGCTTTTCCGGGCCAGGAATCCGCTGGCCGATATTGCCTGCGTCACGTTCAGTCGCTGCAACCGCTGCGCTATTTCGCCTATCGCAATGGCAGGCAGTGTCAGGGTTACCTCGCGTTCGCCGCCACTTTCAAGCTGGCGGGACCGATGACTGATTTTGCATTCGATCAACGGCACTCCGGCGGGGGTATACCGCAAAGCGGTAAGCTCCTCAAGGATCCCGGAAAATTCAAGATGATTATTTTCCAATCACCTTAACTGAGCTCTTCGGTGTCAGCTTCCTGCTTGACTTCGGGATGCGTCAACGAGCGCGACTTTTCTTCCTTCATCATCGGCGAAGGAGCGACGACCGCCGCATCCATCTTGATAGTCAAATGCCGCAAAACGGCATCGTTGAATTTAAATCCGTGCTCAAGCTCATCCAGGGTTTCCTGATCGCATTCGATATTCATCAATACGTAATGGGCTTTGTGGATTTTTTGAATCGGGTAGGCCATCTGACGGCGTCCCCAGTCTTCCAGACGATGAATCTGGCCGCCACGCTGGGCGACCTGAGCGCGGTACCGCTCTATCATGGCGGGAACCTGCTCGCTCTGATCGGGATGGACGATAAAAACTATTTCATAATGACGCATGCAAACTCCTTATGGTTAAAGCCCTCCGTGCGTAGCGGTAGGGCAAGGGAAACCGCGCATTATATTGGATATTCAAACGTTTAGCAAGAGCATGCCAAAAAAAACCGGAAGAGGGAAAAATACTGCCGTCATATCGCGTAACATTTCCCGATGCAGGCAATAATTAGAATCAAAAAACGATAAACGACAGCATTGCGACCGAGGCGCCCAACAAAGCGCCCGCAAGAACATCGGTAGGATAATGCAGACCGAGTATCAGCCGGGAGGCCGCAACCAGCACCGTGAATGGCACCAGTATCCAGGCGAGGTCGGGATAATAATAAATCGCCACAAGACTGAATGTGACCGCGTGAAAGGTATGGCCCGAAGGAAAACTGAAACGGTCGAGCGGAGCGGTCAGGCAATGTATATTGCCGAACTGGTGATGCGGTCGAGGCCGTAGCGTCTTGTGCTTGAGCCATTTGTAGAGCAGGGTGGCGGTAAGCCCTGCGACGACCATTTGCCCGATTACATGGAGGGCCGAAAACCCGTAGAACAAAAAAAGTCCCAACATCAGCGCATACCAGAATACGCCATCGCCCATCCGACTGATACGTCGAAACACCCAGATCACCGCCGGATAGCGTTCCGCGCGGTTAAACCGTCGCGTCAACCCGGCTTCACATTCAGCCATCCACTGCCAGCTCAACTTCTCCACGGCATTCTTCCTTATCTATAATGGCATGCAATACCCGTTCAAAGCGATCATGTATAATATCCCAAGAAATAGACAGCGCAGTTTGATGAGAGTTCATACCCAGCTGTTTGGCGCGGACGGGATCAAGCGCCAGCTCGGTAGCTGCGGCGATAAATCTCTCCGTATCGTTGTAGGAGGCTAACATACCGTTTTCTCCATGTCGAATCAAGGCTTCTGCTGCAGCATACCGGTACGCCACCACCGCCAGTCCGCTGGCCATAGCTTCCGTCGTGACATTACCGAAAGTTTCGGTCAGACTGGGGAACAAAAAAACATCTGCCGAAGCATAATGGCGCGCCAGATCTTCTCCGCTACGCATGCCGCAATATATCGCGTCGGGAAATTCTGCCTGGTAGCGATTCCGCTCAGGACCATCGCCTACTATCACGAGCAGACTCCTCGAATTGATAGTCCGCATCGCGGCATACGCCCTGAATACCAGAGCAAGGTTTTTTTCCGGAGCGATGCGGCCGACATAGATCACGACCTGAGTATCGCCATCCGCACCCCATTCGCAACGCAAACCGGGATCGCGGCGCTGTGGATTGAAGAGTTCCGTATCGACTCCTCGCGAAACGACTTCGAGGTTATGATAGCCGTGAGCCTGAAGCTCGCGGCGCATGCCCTCGGTCGGCACAAGTGTTACGCAGGCTTTATTGTGAAATTTGCGCAAATACGCCAGGATAGGCCGCCGCAACCAGGCAGCGCCGTAATGTTTGCTATAAGTATGGAAATTGGTATGAAAATCCGTACTGACCGGAAGCCGAAGTTTTTGCGCTGCGGCTAAAGCCGACCAGCCGAGCGGCCCTTCGGTGGCTATATGTACTAGATCGGGCCGTTTTAATTGCCATAAGCGCACCAGAGCGGATTTTGCAGGCAAGCCAATTTTCAAACCGGCATAACGCGGAATCGGCACACCGATCTTTAATATTTCTTCCAGCCCGGAATTGTTTACAGCCTGGTCCGTTGCGCTTTGACGCGGGCGGATTAGCTGAATCTGATGGCCGCGGTTCTGTAAATCGGCTACCTGCCGCCCCAACGTCATCGCCACTCCATTTATTTCCGGCGGGTAAGTCTCGGTCACCAGCGCAATTCGCAGAGGCTGAGGACGGGGAACAAATATCTGCAATAAAAAATCGTCATTCATGGCAGCTATTCTGCGGTCAGGAGAAGTCATTTTCGTTAAAAATTTTTGAACGTTTAATGACTGCCACATACGAAAAAGCTATACATTCGGCCTGACAATCTGCGACTTCGGCGCGCCGATACGATGAATCTGTGCCGGCGGGGTTGCAGCAGCGTCACAAAATTACGCTAAAATGATCGCATGCCACCCTTGATAGCCCAAATCGCTCTGGATCTCCCGGTACCGAAACTGTTTGATTATGTCGCGCCCACGCTTACCCCGGCAGATACGGGACGCAGAGTTCGCGTACCGTTCGGCCGCAAGGAATTGATAGGCGTAGTAATACGGCTGCAAACCGAATCCTCGCATCCCGTGCATCAACTCAAAAGCCTCTCCGCAGTCCTGGACGAAGCCCCCGTATTTTCGGAAGAAATTCTCAAACTGCTGCATTTTTGTAGCGAGTACTATCATTATCCTTTGGGACCGACGGTATTGGCAGCGCTGCCGCTTGCTTTGCGTAAAACCCGCGCGGCAACGGCCAGAACGCAATATTGCTGGCGACTAACCGCAGTTGGCCGGTTAGCCGGGGCACAACTGCCGTCCCGTGCTTACGCCCAACGGGCTTTATATGTTCGTTTTCTCGACGGAAACTGGCATGAAACCGCTGAACTCGCGCAAATATCGGCAGGTTGCCGCAGCACTCTCAACGATTGGCTAACGCTGTGCTGGATCGAGCAGCAATCCGTTGCGACAAAGACCGGCGATGTTGTGCGTTCAGATACCCCTCCCGCGCTAAATTCCGAACAGAATGCCGCACTAGCCCAAATAGTTTCGGAACTCGGCCGTTTCCAGCCGTTTTTGCTGCATGGCGTCACCGGCAGCGGCAAGACGGAAGTCTATTTGCACGCAACGCAAAAAGTGCTGGATCAGGACGGTCAAGTCCTGATACTGGTACCGGAAATCAACCTCACTCCCCAAT
>DAIETB010000060.1:0-6649 GCA_027345925.1 Sulfuriferula sp. | reverse complement strand
AATGGTCTGCGCTTCGGTGCGAGCGGCGATTTCGGCTTGCAGTAAATTATTGCGGGTGATCTGTCCGTCGCCGAAAAATTGCTGAGTATAATTGACGCAGCCTACCTGCAGGCTTTCCATCAGTTCGGGCACCATGCCCGTCCCGACTACGCATTCTGTTGAACCGCCGCCGATATCGATTATCAGTCGCGGATGAGTGGCGGTAGGCAAACTATGCGCTACGCCGATATAAATCAATCGGGCTTCTTCGCGTCCGGATATGATTTCTATGGGATAACCCAATACCTCTTCGGCCAGTTGCAGAAAGGACGGCGCATTTTCGGCGACGCGCAATGCGCTGGTCCCTACGCATCTTACCGCGCTGCGAGGCAAGCCGCGCAAGCGTTCGTTGAAACGCGCAAGGCAGGTCAGGGCGCGGTTTTGCGATTCGGCATCGAGTCGTTTGTCGTTACCGATGCCCGCCGTCAGCCGAACCGGTTCTTTCAGCGCGTCGAGCGGGTAAATCTGGTTGTCAACTATACGAGCCACTTGCAGTTTGAAACTATTCGAACCCAGGTCTACGGCAGCAAGCGTGTTATATTCGTTCATCGTTTAAAATATTTGGCGGAACCGGGTGCTAAAATCGCATATAAATCGGACTCCGTCCAGCCTAAAAAAAGTCGGCATCGATAAAGTAGGGCCGAAGTATACCGCTTCAGCATGCCCGGCAAAACGGAATCGGATTTTATTGATTGATTTTTATAGTATTAATTCGACGGAAAGTCTGAGCCCCGCGTTTGCCCCACAGCCAGATTGATTGCGTAGAATCCAGGCGGAAAATTCGGCAGGCGCATGATTTCGGGAGAAGAATGTGGCGAATTTGCAAACGAGGCAGTTCCAGTACGGTAAATTAACGTTCGGATTTTGGCTTTAGGTATGTGATAATTCCAAAGGGTGTGCCAATTAACCCCGGAACGATCAACACAGTCCTGGTTATGAACAAATATTTGATTACAGCTTTAAGCGTCTTGACATTGGCCGGCTGCGGGGCTATTCCGTCGTCGGGTCCCAGTCGTGCGGCGATATTCAACAGCAATTATAGCGGTAGCGAGGCTATGGTCGCCAAGAGCATCGAGATTGTCGATGTCAATGAAAACGTAATCCAGCAATTGCTTGCGCAAAGGAAGCTCCGCGATTTTTCGGCAACGCTGGGAACGAAGGCGCCCGAACAACAGTTCATAGGCAAAGGCGATACGGTACAAGTATCGATCTGGGAAGCTCCGCCTGTGACGCTTTTCGGCTCCAGCGATGCCAAAACCCGCAGTTTGCCATCGAGTGCGCACATTACGACGCTGCCGGACCAGATGGTCAATCATGAAGGTAAAATCGACGTTCCGTTTGCCGGTGAAATTCAGGCGGCAAGCAAGACGCCGCAACAGGTCGAGGCCGAAATCGTCAAGCGGTTGCACAATACCAGCAAGACCCGCGCCATGGTGCTCATCGCAAACAATGCTTCCGCTAATGTCACCGTCGTCGGCGAAGTCACCAAGAGCACGCGCATGCCGGTGACCGCCGCAGGCGAACATTTGCTCGATGCGCTGGCGGCCGCCGGCGGGGTGCGGCAACCGGTGGGCAAGGTCACGATACAGTTGACCCGCAACGATAAGTATTACAGCATGCCGCTCGATAACATAATCCGCGATCCCGAACAAAACATACCGTTATATCCGGGAGATGTGGTGACGGCTTTATATCAGCCTCTGAGTTTCAATGCGCTCGGAGCGACCGGCAAAAGCAAGGAAATCAATTTTGAAACTCAGGGTATCAGCTTGGCGCAAGGTCTGGCACGTACAGGCGGTCTGGACGACAATCGCGCCGATGTGCAGGGCGTGTTCATTTTCCGTTTCGAAGCCAGAAATGCTCTGAAGTGGCCGAACAAACCGGTGCTGACTACGCCGGACGGAAAAGTGCCGGTTATTTATCGCTTCGATTTCAAGGATACGGCGAGCTTTTTTATCGCCCAGTCCTTTATTCTGAAGAATAGCGATGTCGTTTACGTGTCGGACGCTCCGGTCGCGCAACTGCAAAAATTCTTTAACCTGGTCTTTTCTATTGTGTTTCCGATCTCTACTGCGACGACGATCCGGTTTTAAACGGATCGTGTTGCGATTCCGTGGGAGCCAGTTCTGGCGACGGCTTCTCAGATCCGGTCAGGCGGTGTGACGGATAAAGTGGCGGGGCCGTATGCCCAGCAATCGTAATACCGCAAAATACGATGCCGCGCCGAGTGCGACCAGGGCGCCCAGATGGGCGATACGGAAAACGAAATAGGACTTCAGCCAGTCGTTCTCGCTACCGGTTCCCCATGCCAGCAATGCTGCCATGACTGCAGTTGCTACGCCGATTTTAATCATGAATGCGTACCATCCGGGCTGGGGCTGGTAAATGTTCTTGCTGCGCAGTTTCCATAGCAACAGGCTTGCATTCAGGCATGCTCCGAGCCCAATCGCCAGAGCCAGTCCGGCATGCTGCAGTTTCCAGACGAACAGCAGATTCATTAATTGCGTGGCGATCAGGGTGATGACGGCGATTTTAACCGGAGTTTTGATATTCTGCCGGGCATAAAATCCGGGAGCGAGTATCTTGATCATGATCAGACCCAATAAACCCAGGCTATACGCGATCAGCGCCTGCCGCGTCATCCACAGATCGTGGACGCTGAAATGACCGTACAGAAACAGCGTGCTGATCAGCGGCAGCGCTAATACCGCCAGCGCGGCGGCGGCCGGCAGCGCCAGCAATAGGGTCAGCCTCAGTCCCCAGTCCAGCAGTTGCGAATATTGCGCAGGATCGTTGTCGGAGTAATGTTTGGACAGACTGGGCAATAATATCGTACCCAGCGCCACACCGAGTAATCCGGTCGGGAATTCCATCAGCCTGTCGGCATAATACAGCCACGATACGCTGCCGGTGGCCAGAAATGAAGCGAAGATGGTATTGATGAGCAGAGACAGTTGCGCAATCGATACGCCGAACACTGCCGGTCCCATTAATTTAAGGACGCGCCAGACGCCTTCGTCACGCCAGCTGAAACGAAATCTCGGCAACAGGCCCAGACGATGCAGAGAGGGCCATTGCAGAGCCAGTTGCAGCAGGCCGCCTAGCGCCACTCCCCAAGCCATAGCCATCGCCGGCGGGTGCATGTACGGCGCCAGCCAGAGCGTGGCGGCGATGATGGCGGCATTGTACAAAACCGGGGTGAAGGCGGGAATGCTGAACTGGCTGTAGGTATTGAGGATGCCGCCGGATAGCGAAACCAGCGAGATCAGTAGAATATAGGGAAAGGTAATGCGCAGCATATGCACGGTGACCTGGAATTTGTCCGGCATGTCCGCAAAACCCGGCGCGCTCAAATAGATTACCAATGGCGCGGCGAGCACGCCCAACAGCGTAACGATGCAGAGTACGATAAACAGCAAAGTGGCGACATGGTCGACCAGCAGGCGCGTGTCTTCGTGTCCGCGGCGGTTTTTGTATTCGGTGAGTATCGGCACGAAAGCCTGGGAAAATGCGCCTTCGGCGAATAAGCGGCGCAGCAGGTTGGGGATGCGTGTCGCCACGACGAAGGCATCGGTATAGATGCTGGCGCCGAAACTGCGGGCGACGATCGCATCGCGGGCAAAGCCCAGCACTCGCGACATCAAGGTCATGCTGCTGATTTTGGCGAGCGTACGGAGTAAATTCATGGGGCGGTCGATAACAGGAAGGGGGTATGCTGCGGCGCATCGCTACGGACGAATGGACGGTCGGCCGGCGGGAGCGGCAAGTCGGCTTTATTCATGCGGCTTCAAGCTTGGCGTAAGCCAGCGCCAGCCATTTTATACCGTGCGTGCCGCCGAAATTGATCTGGATGCGCAAGTCTTCACCTCGTCCTTCCAGATTGATGACGACGCCGATGCCGAATTTGGCGTGCCGTACGTTCATGCCCATGCGCCAGGGCGTTTCGGCGGATTGACGGGAATACGACGGAATCTCGGCGACGGCCGCGGCGTGGTACTGAACATTGACCGGTTTAAGCAGCGCAGGCGGCAGCTCGCTTAAAAAACGCGAGGCGATGCCGTAGCGGGTCTGTCCGTGCAGCATCCGGTTTTGAGCGTGACTGATGTACAGCCGCTGACGGGCGCGGGTGATGGCGACATACATCAGGCGGCGTTCTTCTTCGATACCGTTCTGTTCGGCCAGCGATTGCTCGCCCGGAAACAGTCCTTCTTCGAGCCCGCTCAGAAATACCGCCTGAAATTCGAGGCCTTTAGCCGAATGCACGGTCATCAGCTGCAACGCATCGTGACCCGCGCCGGCCTGATGCATGCCGGCTTCCAGCGCGGCGTGCGCAAGAAAGTTCGCCATCATGCCGTCGTTGTCGCCATCCTCCGCCAGCGCGTCGGGATCGTTGACGAATACCGCCGCGGCATTGACCAGTTCGTTCAGGTTGTCGATTCTGTCCTGGCCGTCTTTTTCCGCCTGATAGTGCGCCATCAAGCCGCTGGCCTGCAAGATATGCGCGATCGCTTCGGGCAGGGTCAGGCCGATGACGGCGTCCTGCATGGCGCGCATGAGCCCGACGAAACCGGCCAGCCCTTTGTTGCCGACGGATGCGCTGGCGCTGCCGCAGGCCGCGCGCCACAAGCTCGATTGCGTACTCCCTGCGGTATCGATCAGCTGTTCCAGCGTGCGCGCGCCGATCCCGCGAGTGGGGAAATTGACGATGCGGGTAAAGGCGCTGTCGTCGTCGGCATTCGCCAGCAGGCGCAAATAAGCCAGCGCGTGCTTGACTTCCTGCCGTTCGAAAAAACGCAACCCGCCGTAAACGCGATAAGGAATGCCTGCGCTGAACAAGGCATGTTCCAGTACCCGCGACTGCGCGTTGGAGCGATACAGCACGGCGATGTCGTTAAGCGCCATTCCTTCCCGATGCAGGGCTTGCGCCTCTTCGCCGATAAAACGCGCTTCTTCCTGGTCGTTATACGCCATATAGACGCGAATCAGTTCTCCGGCACCGGCGGCGGTCCACAGATTTTTGCCCAGCCGGGTCTGGTTGCGGCTGATCAGCGCATTGGCGGCATCGAGAATATTGCCGTGACTGCGATAATTCTGTTCGAGCTTGATCAGATTGTCGCGCGCATAGTCGCGCTGAAATTCGTTCATATTGCCGGTATGTGCGCCGCGAAACGCATAAATCGACTGGTCGTCGTCGCCGACCGCCATCAGTGCGGAAGCCGTGCCGGCAAAATGTTTGAGCCAGCGATATTGCAAGCGGTTGGTGTCCTGGAATTCGTCTATCAGCAGATGCCGGAACCGGTCCTGATAATGCTGGCGCAAGGAACTGTCCCGTGCCAGCATTTCATCGCTGCGCAACAGCAGTTCGGCAAAATCGACCGCGCCTTCGCGATTGCACTGCTCGTCGTAAGCGGCATAAAATTCGACGAGACGACGGGTGTAGGGATCGAAAACTTCGATTTTGTTGGCGCGAAGGCCCGAATCCTTGTTGTTGTTGATGAAATTCTGGACTTTTTTTGGCTCGAATTTTTCCGTATCGGCATTCATGGCTTTAAGCAGCCGTTTGATGGCGGAAAGCTGGTCTGCGCTATCGAGTATCTGGAATAAGCGCGGCAGCCCCGCTTCGCGGTGATGCGTACGCAGCAATCGGTTCGACAGGCCGTGAAAGGTGCCTATCCAGATGCCGCGGGGATCGAGCGGCAGCATGGCGCTGAGGCGGACCAGCATTTCCCTGGCGGCTTTATTGGTAAAGGTGACGGCCAGGATACCCGACGGCGATATTTGCCCGGTCTGCAGCAGCCACGCGATCCGGGTGGTGAGCACGCGGGTTTTGCCGCTACCGGCGCCGGCCAGGATTAAGGCCGATTGATGCGGCAAAGTCACCGCCGCGAGTTGTTCCGGATTTAAGCCGTCGAGTATAGAGGACATGGTAGACTTTCGATAGCGGACTTGTCAGGACATCCTGAACCGCTGACATTCGGTATGGAAAAGGAGAATTATAATGGCTAAATAGCTCGGCTGCTTCATTAAAGAGGCGCGTAATCACATAGAAGAATGGGACGCCGAAACGGCGCACGAAAAACTTGCCGCGGAACCGGTATTATTGGTGGACGTGCGCGAAGCGGACGAATTTACCGGCGGACATATTGCGCAGGCGATCAATATTCCGCGCGGCGTCCTTGAGGCAGCGGCGGATCCGTCCACCAAGCACCGGCATCCCGATTTATGCGCGGCGCGAGAGCAAACGGTACTGCTCTATTGTCAGTCCGGCGGCCGGTCCGCCATGGCGGCCTGGACGCTGAAGCAGATGGGTTTCGATCGCGCCTATTCCCTGGCCGGCGGTCTGGAATGCTGGAACGCGGAAGGATTTGAGCTGGTCGCCGGGGCCTGATGCTCCGCTAATCATTGGCTCGTTGATTCTCAAAGGGATGCGTCACGATGTCGACATACAATATAAAATAGATGGAAATCCATCAAAAATCCTCTCAGCCGCAGATTAGTGTGGTCGCAGGTCTGATTCTGGTCGTCGTTGCGCTGCTGGTCGGTATGGCTGTGTTTTTCGTCATGCAACGCCAGGTCGAAGTGCAGTTGAGCAAAAATCTGCAGAACTCGC
>DAIETB010000020.1:0-11193 GCA_027345925.1 Sulfuriferula sp. | reverse complement strand
GAGCTTTAAATCCTCTTTTATTAAAGGAGGATGGAGGAGACAACACTGCAGCCCGTAGGAGCTATACAACCAGCGTTATTAGAATTTTCTAATATTAGAACATTTATGTCAACTAATTTTTTTATTATATATGCAAATATGTTTTTACTCCTTATCAATTAAAAAATAACCGTCCAAATAACCCTGATAAAACAAAGGGATTAATGCCTCAGTCATTTCAATTGCCGATATTTTTCGTTCATCTGCCATGGTTTTCAAAATCCCGGTTACCGGCAAATCAAACGGCTCGCCGTTCAAATAATACCGCTCTCGATAAAATACCATTTGCGACTGGGGCGCAAGCCGCAAGCCGCAAGACATAACCTGCTTACAAAAGGTCGCCATACTTAAGGGGCGCCGTGGCAGCCGGAAAAATACATGCGCTTTAGGCTCTGTAATATAACGGCCGATAAAATCCGCGATATCCGCTTGCTCCCATTTAATCCGCTTTATCATTGCAGCGATTTGCTCCACCATCGCTTCTTTTATTTCACCCGGATGCGCCTGAAAAGCCAGGTCCGGATCTTTATATTGTCCCGGCAAATCTATTCTGTCCTGCAAATAAACCAGAAATTGCGTTGCCATTTCTTGGGCAGACGGAGCCCGGAACCCGACCGAATAAGTCATGCATTCATCCACGGCAATCCCATTGTGCGCATACTTAGGCGGCAGATAAAGCAAATCGCCCGGAGATAAAATCCATTCGTCTTCGGGAATGAAATGACGCAAAATTTTCAAGGGAAGCCCATCTATCAATGCGAGATCGCTTTGCGCGCCGATTTGCCAGCGCCTGCGTCCCATGCCCTGAATCAGAAAGACATCGTAAGAATCGAAATGAGGTCCTACCCCACCGCCGGGCGGCGCATAACTGACCATCAGATCGTCAAGGCGCGCATGAGGTATAAAATCAAATTTCTGCAAAAAAATTTCGGCGCTACGCAAATGATGATTCAATTCCTGCACCAGAAGCGTCCAGGTTGCGCCAAGTTGCGGCGACTGAAATACCTTGCGTTTGAACGGCCCATGCTGGAGTTGCCATATCTGATTTTTCTGATACACCAGCCGCGATACAACGTCCTCGCTGGACGAAAGTCTGAACAAAGCTTCCGGGTCGATGAGGCCGTCAAAACCAGGCAAAGCGTTGCGTACAAGCAAAGGCCGTTTTTGCCAATAATCTCGAAAAAAAGTCTCATAATCGATACCGCCAAGCAATAAAGGATTATTCATAATCACACAACATCCCGAGGGGAAAAATTAAACCAATTAAAATTATCTGTCCCAGCTTTTGAAACCATTCCAGACCAATGCATCCGTACTATCGATACCCACACACACGCCATCAGGCGACAAAATCCTACGTCATGCGATTGCCTAGAAAATGCCCGATCCCGGGTGGACTGCTTTTTCCTTCCGGTCAATGTATTAAATATCATAGGGATATACGTACCTCATACTACCGGTTGCGGTTTCTAGGATTTAGTTTCAAAATGCGCTAAAATAGCTTGGCTACAAATTTTTTCCCGCCCGATGAGGTCATTATGCAAATAGCCAAGAATACCATTGTTACCATTGCCTACCAACTTAGCAACCTGGCGGGCGAAACATTAGAAAATGCATGCGAGAACAATGATGCAGTAAGCTATCTGCATGGCGGTTACGACGGCATATTTCCGACCGTCGAGGAAGCTCTGGAAGGCAAGAACGTTGGCGACAAAGTCGAAGTCACCATGGAACCGGAATACGCATTCGGAGAATACGAAGCCGATCTGTTGCGCGTGGAACCTCGCCATTTATTTCCGGCAGAAATCGAGGTCGGCATGCAATTCGAAGGCGCAGCGGAAGGCACCGAGGAGTTCATGCTTTATACTGTCACCGAACTGACCGACGACACCGTGGTGGTCGATGGCAATCATCCTCTGGCGGGACAAACGCTTAAATTCGACTGCACGGTACTGGACGTACGTTCCGCCTCCCCAGAAGAAATCGCTCACGGCCATGCGCATGGCGAACACGATCATCATCATTGAAAAACCATCCTTCGCATGTTCCGGGTTTACGCTGTGTTTTACCAGCATAACCTGACATGCCGTTTTTAACCGGTTTAAGCTACCCATGAAAACCCCTTTTTTGGACTTTGAACAGCCCATTGCCGAACTAGAAGTAAAAATCGAGGAATTGCGTAGCGTTCATGACGATTCATCCGTGGATATTTCCAAGGAACTCGTCTTGCTGCAAAAAAAGAGCGAGAAGCTGACGCACGATATCTATGCCAAACTGAATGCCTGGCAGATTTCGCAAGTTGCTCGACATCCTCAACGACCATACAGCCTGGATTATATCGGCGCATTATTTTCCGATTTTGAAGAATTGCACGGCGATCGCGCCTATGGCGACGATCATGCTATCGTCGGCGGTATTGCGCGCTTTAATAATCAGAGCGTGATGATCATCGGCCATCAAAAGGGGCGCGATACCAAAGAAAAAATTTACCGCAACTTCGGCATGCCCAGACCCGAAGGCTACCGCAAAGCCCTGCGCCTGATGCGGATGGCCGAAAAATTCGGCATGCCGGTAATGACGTTCATCGACACCCCCGGCGCTTATCCCGGCATCGGCGCGGAGGAACGCGGCCAGTCTGAGGCGATAGCACGCAATCTTTTCGTCATGGCGGAATTACGCACGCCTATCATCTGCACTATCATAGGCGAAGGCGGCTCCGGAGGAGCGCTGGCCATCGGCGTCGGCGACCAGACACTGATGCTGCAGTATTCTACTTACTCCGTTATTTCTCCCGAAGGATGCGCTTCCATCCTGTGGAAAAATTCAGACATGGCGCCCACAGCGGCCGAAACCCTGAATATTACTGCGCCTCGCCTGAAATCGCTGGACCTGATCGACCGGATCGTTCCTGAACCGTTAGGCGGAGCCCATCGAGATCCTGCAGCCTTAATGCACGCCATGAAAAATGCACTCGACGAAACCTTGTCCGGCTTGCAGAAACAATCCATCGAAACGCTGCTCAAAACCCGCTATCAGCGGCTCATGAGTTATGGGCGCTACAAAAACGTTCCCGTCAAATAAGCTGGCCGATGTCCTGAGCAAATGCGTCACGCAGTATCTTGCGCCAGACGATACGATCAGCGTAGGGTTAAGCGGAGGTCTGGATTCAGTGGTTTTGCTGCACTTGATGGCGGAATTGCGGCAGGAATTGCGTTTACAGATATCGGCTGTCCATATCCATCACGGGATCAGCAATAATGCCGACAACTGGGCCGAATCCTGCAAGACAATATGCCACCGACTCGATATCCCCTTGCAAATTCATAAACTTACTTTGGATCCCGGCAGTAAATCCGGACTGGAAGCCACTGCCAGAGCCGCGCGCTACAGCATATTCCGGCAACTGGACACGAATTATATTGCCCTGGCGCATCACCGTGACGATCAGGCTGAAACCGTACTTCTCCAACTATTGCGCGGCGCCGGCGTAAAAGGTTTATCGGCCATGCCGGTATTACGTCGCAATGAAGGCGGCCCTGCTTATCTGCGGCCGCTGCTGAATATCGACCGCAGCGCCATTCTCGACTGGGCCGTACAAAATAATATAAGCTGGGTAGAAGACGAAAGCAATCAGGATACGAAATATTCCCGAAATTATTTACGCCACAAGGTCTTGCCGCTTCTGCAACGACACTTTCCCTCATGGCGCTCGACTATTGCTCGCGCCGCCGGACATATGGCCGAAGCCACCGGCTTGCTTGACGAGCTTGCGGAACTGGACGCGCAAAACGGAATTAATCGCAATCGACTCGACTGTACGTATCTGGCCAGCATAAATCCCGCCCGCGCGCGCAATCTTCTGCGCTATTTTTTTGCAAGACGGCAATTGCCGATGCCGAGTCAATTACGGCTGGCCGAGATGCTCGATCAACTGCTGCAAGCTGCCGACGATGCAGGCATCGCCATCGATCATGCCAATACCTGTCTGCGGCGCTACGCTGGCTATGCTTATCTGACCGGACGACTGGACGCACTACCCGGTAACAGTCGCTGGAACTGGCAGGGTGAAGGAGAACTGACACTGCCGGAATTGAACGGTACGCTGTATTTCCGGCAAAGTCTTCTGGGAGGGCTGGATCCGGCAAAACTGCAGCATATCAACATCCGTCTGCGTCAAGGCGGCGAGCGCTTGAAGCCGGACTGCAAGCGCCCGGTCCGCCGGGTAAAGGATTTGCTCCAGGCAGCGCATCTGCCACCGTGGGAACGCGACCGGCTACCACTGATTTACAGCGGCGATGAGCTTATCCATATCCCGGGTATCGGAACTGCCTGCCAGTGGCAAACCGGTCCTGCGCAAGCAGGCATTGATATTACGTGGCGACCAAAGCCTGCGAATACCGATCAGATTGACGACTGAGTCGGCGACGCATTGCGTCGCCGAACCGATCTCGGTATCTGTTAATACCCGGCGTGATAAGACAGCACTACTTCGACTTCATTTTTGGAGCCTAAAATAACCGGCACGCGCTGATGCAAACCTTCCGGCTGCACTTCAAGGATACGCTGGCGTCCGGTGCTGGATAAACCGCCCGCCTGTTCGACGATGAAACTCATCGGATTGGCTTCGTACATCAAGCGTAATTTCCCTGCCTTGGCAGGATCTTTATTATCCTTGGGATACATGAAAATTCCGCCGCGAACCAGGATACGGTGGACTTCCGCCACCATCGACGCGACCCAGCGCATGTTGAAATCGCGGCCGCGCGGACCGGTTTTACCGGCAACGCATTCGGTGACGTATCGCTGCACAGGCGCTTCCCAGAAACGTTGATTGGAAGCGTTGATCGCAAATTCCTTGGTATCAGCGGGAATGGTCATATCGGGGTGCGTCAGGACGAATTCGCCGATATTGGTGTCCAGCGTAAAACCGTTAACCCCGTTTCCGGTAGTGATGACCAGCATGGTCGACGAACCGTACAAGGCATAACCGGCAGCAACCTGTTTGGTACCCGGCTGCAGAAATTCAGCAGCAGCAGGATTCGCCGAACTGCCTTCATAACGCAATACGGAAAAAATGGTGCCGACCGAGATATTCACATCGACATTCGACGAACCGTCCAGAGGATCGAACACCAGCAAATACTTGCCGCGCGGATATTGCGCGGGAATCTGGTAGACATCGTCCATTTCCTCAGACGCCATACCGGCAAGCTGACCGCCGCGCTCTATCGTCTGGGTGAAAATTTCGTTGGTAATCACATCGAGTTTTTTTTGCGTTTCGCCTTGGATGTTTTCGGACTCCAGGCTGCCCATTACGCCTGATAAAGCACCTTT
The DNA here is from genome assembly GCA_027345925.1 of Sulfuriferula sp. Classification (GTDB taxonomy): domain Bacteria; phylum Pseudomonadota; class Gammaproteobacteria; order Burkholderiales; family Sulfuriferulaceae; genus Sulfuriferula. The sequence continues at coordinate 5,820 of DAIETB010000020.1, read as the reverse complement.
GTTAACCGCGTTGGCTATGATCTTGCAAGCGCTGACCACTTGGCCGAGCAAAGCCAACAGATCGGGATTTTGCTGGTGGCGCCGGGATTGTTCGTCGGTCAAAAATTGAGTAATGGTAGTAGCAATCTGCATAGTTTTACTTTCAGTTGGATAATAAGGCGAATACGAAAATTATAGCAGACCTGGTCTGTCATAGGGGGACCTCGCCGGTTTTACTCTTTCGTGCTTAATTGGTCGCCGGGGGAAAACGTCCAGGTACGGGTAATACTGACCACATCGGCTTTTTTACGCATGTCGGGAGGAAAAGGCGAATAGGGCGCCGCTTCGCGCACGATGTTGACGGCTGCATTGTCGAGGATGGCCGACCCCGAGGTATGGGTGACTTCCACATCGTCCAGACTGCCGTCCGCCTTAATGGAAACTGTTAACTGCAAGGTTCCGTAAATTTTTTGCTGCTTGGCGGCATCAGGATAGTTCTGGTTGCCGATACGCTCGACCTTGATACGCCAGTCTTCGATATAACGCGCAAACACATATTCGCGGGTGCGCGCGCCGATAAAGACCTTGTGCGGGCGTTTTTGATACGCTTCGTAATCCTGCGAAATCTGCGCTTCCAGCTTCGCCATTTCCAGACTTCTGGCGACTACATTATTGCTATTCGTTCCTTGTGGATGGGTGTCGTCCGCCGGTTTTGGCTGAGGCGGCGTCTCGGTCAAGGCGTAGGTGGATTTTAATTGTGCCATGATTTTGCGATTTTCCGCTTCAAGCGCTTTCACTTGCTGCTGAGCGGCATCTATCTGCATTTGACGCTGCTCGCGCAATGTCGCCGGCAGGGGGCTTTTCGCCCGGCGGTCCGCATCGGTATTTCCGCCGCCGTCGAGATTGCTTTGCGCCAGGGCATCGGCATGACGGGGCGGATGCGCTGACTTGCTGTTGACCAGCACCAATTCCAGCGGCGGTGAATAAAAATTCCTGGCTGTGACCGAAGGAAGTTTAAATGCCAGAGCGAGGAGCAGAATATGCAACATAAACGACAATAGCAATGCCGTCAAAAATACGTCGGGAATCCTTAACGCTTTGGCAAGATCATCTATGGGTCTGAGCATATTCATGAGGCACCGATCAGCATGTTCCGATTATATTCTCATTGCCCTTCCGTTAGCGCACAATCGACCGGCTCTATCCTGGCCTGGAACGTACAATTGAGTTCAACGCCGAACAAATCGATTTCCTGGATCGACAGCAGCACCTCCGTACCGACGGGTAGTTCGGGCAGAGAAGGGACATGCACAACCATAGGCATACCCTGCAAACGCACCAGATTTTCCTTGATGACCCCTCCAGTCACGCTTTCCAGCCGTTCTTGCATCAGCCAGCGCAAACACCAGTAACGTTCCATCTTGCGCTGAAAATCATTGTACGCTTCGTAGGCGAGCTCAAAGTCCCTTAACACGGTATAGAGCACGTCCGACCTTGGAGGGTAGGGCGGAGGCACATTTTGTACCAGAGCGATCAGCTGACGCTGATTGATAAGGTCTACATAGCGCCGCAACGGCGAACTGGACCAGGCGTATTGGGCAACGCCCAGACCGACGTGCGGTGCAGGCTTGGTGCTCATTTTCACCTTACCGTTCTGCTGTGTCCGGTATAACGCCATCGTTTCGCTTTCGGCCAGCCATTTACCCCATTCCGCATTCACGAATATCATCAATTCTGACACAACGCGATCGATGGGGTTGCCGCGGATGCGGTCGATAATGGTCACCTTGTCGTTTTCGATCTTGAAATTATAGTCGACGCGCGGCGGCAATTTAGGATCCGGCGTTTTCCCGCGAGCCGCTTCCAGTGCGCCGGAAAAATGCCACAACAATGTCAGTTCATTTTGAAAGGCGTACGGTTCGCAGCCTTGTTGCAGTTTGTGCTGGTTAAAATCGATTTGCAGACTTTCATGCCGCAGATTCGCCGCTATCGAGACTTTATCGAGACGGGTAACGTGGCCAACGGTCTGCCAGGTTTGGTCGGTGATTTCAATATACATCGAGAGCGCCGGGCATACGCTTGCTTCGTTAAGCGTAAAGTCTGTGATAGCGCTATCGGGCAGCATGGTAATTTTTCCGCCGGGATAATACACCGTCGATAAACGCTGGGCCGCAATCCTGTCCAGTTCGCAATCGGGCATTATGCCCAGTGCCGGCGCAGCGATGTGTATACCCACTTGCCAATTGCCATTCGGCAATCGGGACACCGAAAACGCATCGTCAATTTCGGTAGTTGAGATGTCGTCTATACTGAAAGCACTGACTTGGGCGAACGGTAAATCCGGCAGCGCAACGGGAGTGGTAACCGTGTCGAAACCCGTTCCGCGGCCAAAATGCTCGCGTAGAAATACCTGTAAATGATAGTCGTGACTGGATGGAATCGCACCGCACCGGTCAAGCAACCGGATCGCAGAAAGACCGGTTTGCTTGCACGCCGCGTCCAATGCTTTCCAGGTTACGGTATTTTTATCCGGCGCATAAATCAGTTGTTCCAAATGTTCCTGCATGCCTGCCGGCAAAACATATGCAGTCAGTTCGGCGACGTAGGCTGCGAGTTGCTCGGCTTCGCGCTGCTTGCGGATCACGCTTGCCTTGGCAGCTGTTAATGCTTCGTCCGGCGCCGGCTTATAACGTCCTCGTCCCTTTTTGTAGAAATGCATGGGCGATGCATGCAAACTCATCAAAATAGCAGCCGATTCGATCGAGGCAGGCGGATGTCCGAAATATTCATTTGCGAGATCGGCGAATCCGAATTCTTCCTGACCGGCGACTTCCCAGAGAAAATCTATGTCGATTTCTTCTCGCACTGCTTGAACCGCAGCCATGAATTCGGCCGGCGCAGGTGCCGTAAACCGCATCATGACATTAATTGTCTTGATTTTTATCCGCTTGCCATGCTGGGTATCGACCTGCAGGGAGCTATCGTTATCGCTGACAATGCTGCCAGCCTTGAACTGGCCGTCTTCTTCATAAAGTAGATACATGATGTGTAACCGGGGTCGATACCCTGAAAAGCGTCGTTAGAACGCCAAAATTGTTGGTATATGCTGCACAAAGGAACGGAAGCCGTGATCCCCGCCCTCGACGACGATCTGGCGACAGCCCGCATAGTAGTCAACCGCCTGGGTATAGTCCAGAACTTCGTCCCCTGTTTCGACCATCAGCAATATATTTTCCGGTTTCGTTATCCGCGGCAAGTCAAATTCCGCCAGTTCGTCCAGATGCTGCCGGGTAAACTGATAAATTTCGCCGCTGCTGTAATTCTTCTGCTCGCCGACGGCATCCGCCAGCAGATGCTGCGCATGTACTGCGGGATTGATCGCTATTGCCTTGATATCAAACCGGTGAGCGAGCCAGGTTGCATAAAAACCGCCCAGCGAACTCCCGGCCAGCTTGACCGAAGCCGATGATTGCATAGCGCTTTGAATCATCCCGTCCAGCATGTCCATAGCCTCTTTCGGACGATACGGCAAAGTAGGGCACACTACCGCATCCGGTTCGCCGGCTTCGGTAAAATATTGCAGTAACTGTTGCGCCTTGGTTGATGCTTGACTGCTATTAAATCCGTGCGCATAAATCAGCAATTAATTGCTCGCTATAGGTTGCATATGCGCTGCCAGCTTATTGCTATCGGGATGACGTTCCAGCCAGCTGCGTATACGACGGGCATCGTTGATACGACCATACTTTCCGCTGGCATCGAGCAGTACGATAATAACCGGTTTTTGCGCTATCCTTGCCTGCATCACCAGACAATGCCCTGCTTCGTTGATAAAACCGGTCTTGGATAAACCAATATTCCAGGATTCATCGCGCAATAATTGATTGGTGTTGTGAAATTCTACCGTTTGCGTAATTGTGCGTAAACTATTCTTGTGTTTGCCGCGCATTCGCGCCACGATAGTCCGGGTTACTTCATAATTGGCGGTAGTGGTTATCTGGTGTATGACGGGATAGCGTATGGCGGCCTGCACCATTTTCGCCAGATCGGCTGCGGTAGACTGATTATGGCTGGACAGACCGGTGGGATCTTCGAATGAAGTATGCTCCATTCCCAACTGGCGAGCTTTAGCGTTCATCGCAGCGATAAAACTTGGCATGCCGCCTGGATAATTCCTCGCCAGTGCGTATGCCGCCCGGTTTTCCGATGCAATCAACGCCAAATGCAGCAATTCTCCACGCGTCAATTCGGTCCCTACCGCCAGGCGCGAACTGGAATGACGCAACATATCGACATCGGCTTGCGTCACTTTCAACGTCTCATCCATATTCGGGTGCGCGTCCAAAACCACCATCGCCGTCATCAATTTGCTGATCGACGCGATGGGCGTTTCCATATTGGCGTTTTTCTCATACAGGGGAAGACCGTCTTTCTGATCCAGCACAAGGACGGACAAAGCGCTTACTCCGGGAGAGGCAACGGCGTCGTAACTGACTCTATGCACTCTCTTGTGATGACTGCTCGCACTGGCATCAACGGAGGTTAAGGCAGTCACAGCAGCAAACAGTGTCAGGTATCGCAATAAAATTTTCATGGAAGTCGATTATCGTAGAGGCTCAAGTACAAATATAGCAAAAATATAACAAGTTGGCGCAATTAGTTAATAATGTTTCGATAAATTTTCAATCTAGAGCCGTCAACACCCTCGCAATGCCGGTAAAACCCCGCTCTGAACGACAAGGTCGAGTACAGAAACTCTTGGGATCGGCGCTGCCGTCACAATAAAATATCATCTATCGCAAACAGTCTCCTGTGCTCTCGCATCGCGTAACGGTCGGTCATTCCCGCAATATAATCGGCGATGACGCGCGGAGCAGCGGAATCGGATAGCGGTCTGTGTTCGTCTGGCAGCAATGCCGGCATCTGCAGAAAGGCGGTAAATAAATCGGTGACTACCCGTGCTGCTTTGGTGCTCATGCGCACGACGCGATAATGCCGGTATAGATGTTTGCGCAAAAATTGTTTGAGCGCCTGATTCTGCCGGGTGATTTCCGCGCTGAAGCCCGCCAGCGGCATTGCCGCCCGAACTTCGTCGGGGTGGGCCACCTGCGCCGACGCAATCGCCGCCTGCGTATACGCGATCAGGTCGAGCACCAGGGTATTGATCATGCGCCGGACGGTTTCATGGATCGTTCGGCGTTCGTTGAGAGCGGGATATTGTCCCCGGACTTGCGCGAGATGGTTCGCAAATAATTCGACCTCCTCAAGCTGCTCCAATGTTATCAGGCCGGAGCGCAAACCATCGTCGATATCGTGATTGTTGTAGGCGATTTCATCCGCCAGATTGGCAACCTGAGCTTCCAGACCGGGTTGCTGCTTTTGTATAAAGCGCACGCCGATTTCTCCCAGTTGACGGGCATTGTCCAGCGAGCAGTGTTTCAGTATGCCTTCGCGGGTTTCAAAACATAAATTCAGCCCGTCGAATTCGGCGTAGCGCTGTTCGAGCTTATCAACCACGCGCAAACTTTGCAGATTGTGTTCGAAACCTCCCCAGTCTTTCATGCACGCATTCAGCGCATCCTGCCCTGCGTGTCCGAACGGAGTATGCCCCAGATCGTGCGCGAGGCAGATCGCTTCGACCAGATCCTCGTTCAAGCCCAATACCCGTGCGATAGAACGGCCGATCTGCGCGACCTCCAAGCTATGTGTAAGCCGCGTACGGAACAGATCGCCTTCGTGATTAACGAAGACCTGCGTTTTATATTCCAGTCGGCGAAATGCGCCAGAATGGATAATCCGGTCGCGGTCGCGCTGAAACTGGCCGCGAGAAGGGTCGATGGC
>DAIETB010000232.1:0-3373 GCA_027345925.1 Sulfuriferula sp. | reverse complement strand
ATCTGTGCGCAACGATACGACGCGCGCTATCCATTTGGCCGGAATTGCCCTTGCCTTGACCGCCGTTATCGGCATTGCGCTCGCTGCTACTCTAACCGGCTATGTCAGAATTTCCATACGGCAATTTCTACCGCTGCATGTCGTTTGGGGTCTGCCGGGTTGGATCGGCCTGCTGGTCATCGGCGTTGCGTATCAGGTGGTGCCGATGTTTCAGTTGACATCGGCGTATCCCCGGCGTCTAGTCCGGTGGCTGGCCGCAGCGATATTTTTTTTGCTGATCGCAGTGTCGCTGGCATCGCTGCTGCCATTTATTATTCAGGCATCGTGGGTCAATATGTTTGCACAGACTGGCGTAGCGGCAGCTTATGCCGTATTTGCAGTAGCGACTATGCACTTGCAGCAAAAAAGACGGCGAAAAACCGGAGATGTTACCCTGCAATTCTGGCGTATCGGCATGGTCAGCCTGGTGGGCGCGGCGATGCTAAGCACGGCGGCGCAAGGGCTAAGCGACATTTCGGCCGACCCGCGTTACCCGATCGCTTTGGGCGTGCTGTTCATGGTCGGATTTGCGGTGTCGGTAATTAGCGGTATGCTGTACAAGATAGTGCCGTTTCTGGTCTGGTTCCATTTGAATGCCCAGGCAAAGGCAGGAAGATCGGTGCCGAACATGAAACAGATTATTCCCGATCGGGCGGCGCGCCGCCATATGCAGACACATCTGGCGGCGCTCCTGCTATTGCTGTCCAGTCTGGAAGCCCCGCTGCTGATTTATCCTGCGGCATTAATGCTGGGGCTGGCATCGTGCCTGTTGTGGCTGAATCTGTTTGTCGCAATGCGTTTGTACTTTGAACTGTACGCGCCGATAAAATAAAAAATTACTATTTTCAAGCTGGCAAAGCCGGGGGATAGCCTGGAAAGTTCAAAAATACATGCGTTACTGAACAAATGTTTCTTTATTCAGCGTGCTGCAGCTTGCAGGCATAGCGCGCATTACCCCGGGGTTATCAGGGTGTTACGACTGTTATTTGGCGGCAGGCTGAAGCGTAGCCGGATGGTTGTGCAGATCCGGCAGGAAAATGGCGAACAGTCCGATCAGCGGCAGAAAGGAACAGATCTTGTAAATGGCGACGATGCCCCAATGATCGGCGGCCATGCCCAATACGGCAGCGCCCATGCCGGCCAGTCCGAATGCCAGACCGAAGAACAGCCCCGAAATGGCACCGACTTTTCCGGGCACCAGTTCCTGCGCATATACGACCATGGCGGGAAAGGCCGACGCCAGCATGAATCCGATAATGACGCTGAGCGCGACCGAAGCGTCCAGGCCGACATACGGCAGCGCGAGCGCAAATGGGGCGATGCCGAGTATGGAAACCCATATCACCCGTTTTCGTCCTATCCGGTCCCCGATGGGGCCGCCTAACATTGTGCCCAGCGCGACCGCGCCCAGAAAATAGAATAAGTGATATTGTGCCAGCCGGGTGCTGATTCCGTATTGGTGCATCAAATAAAAAATCAGGAAACTGTTAATGCTCGCCAGATAAAAGAATTTGGAAAACATAAGCGTAACCAGTAACGCCAGTGTTGAAGTAATCCGGCTGCGCGATAATCCGGATGTAGCGGCGATTACCGGTTTTTTGGGCTGTCGATTCTGGTGCTGGTACCAGCGTCCCACTCCGGCGAGAATAATCATGGCCAGCAAAGCAACCAGCGATACCCAGGCGATGCTGTGCCGGCCGTTCGGCAGTATCAGCCACGCCGCCACGAGTGGTCCGGCGGCAGTGCCGAGGTTTCCTCCCACCTGAAAGATCGATTGCGCCAGCCCGTGGCGGCCGCCAGACGCCATGCGCGCTATACGCGACGATTCGGGATGGAATACCGATGAGCCTGCGCCGACCAGCGCAGCCGCAGCGAGTACGGCAGGGAAAGTGCTGGCGAAAGCCAGCATCAGCAAACCGCAAAAGGTGCTGCCCATGCCTATTACCAGAGAATAGGGCTGGGGACGCCGGTCGGTATAATTGCCTATCAGCGGTTGCAGCAGCGAGGCCGTGACCTGAAATGCCATGGTTATTAATCCGATTTGAGCGAAATTGAGATGAAACTCGGATCTGAACAACGGATATATGGCCAGCATCAGCGATTGCATGATGTCGTTGAGAAAATGGGACAGGCTGATAGCCCCCAATATGTTGAATGCGGTCGCGTTACGATCCGGTATAGGCAGGGAAGGGGCTGCGAATGAATTTTTCACGGATTGGATTCTATCTTACTTATCTGCTTGAGATTGTCATGGAGCTAAAACCGGAGCTAAAACCGGCAATCGATTGCTTACTGCGAACATCGACACGCGTTATTATGTCGCTGTACAGCAAAAGCAGTTCTGAATATTCAGGTTCTATTTTACTTCATCTAACTGGAAAGAGATAGCAATGAAGCAGGCGGATAACGGTTCGAGAATGCACTTGCACAGGTTCGGACGATTAATGCTGGCGATGTTGATGCTGGCCGGTGCGCAGACGGCTAACGCAAATCCTCCGTTGCCGCCCCTGCCGTCGACTTTTGATACGACGATAGGTAACGGTTTGTTATGCCTGGATGCGCTGGATATCAATTATTATTACCGCTATCTGACGACGGCGCTGGGCAAGCCGTATAAACACGCTGAGGGCGCCTATTGGTTCAAACTCAACAAATTTACGCTCTGGAAAGTACCCGTGTCGGATATCCTTGTGAGCGACGGTAAGGCCAACACTTTGTTTCTGGTCGCTATTGCGAGTGTTGTGCCTGAAAGACTGAAGCTGGCCATTGCAGCGGAAACGGGCATTTCTTACCGTCCTGCAGAAACGGGAGCGTATCCGCGTCTATCATCTGATACTGGCAGCAATATTGTTTATTTCCATAATGCAGCGAAAGTATATTGCGCTAAATCGAGATATTTGTTGCCGCAGAGCATGTGAAAGTTTCTCCCGGCAAGATAATCGAAACGAAAAGCCGGTACTGGACATCCAGATGAACCGGGCAACAGTAACAGTGCCTGTTCCTTCCGGATGTCCTTGAATCGAACAAATAAGAATTGTACCGGTTATTTATTTACTGGCTGGCGGTCAAATCGCTCGCGTCCACGCTTTTCACGCCATGCACCGATTCGGCAATATGTTTGACATGATCAACCGCCGTCTGGCTTGCAAGATGTCCCTTGAGATAAACGATACCATGCCGGGTATCGACGCTTACGTCGAAACCTTTGGTAAGGCTGTTGGCGAGGATATCAGATTTGACCTTGGTCGTAATCCAGGCGTCGGAGGCTTCGTGTTCCGTGTCGGACATTACGCCGCGCGCCTCGGCTTTGTCCTTGCTAAAGGTCGAAGTATTC
>DAIETB010000230.1:0-4189 GCA_027345925.1 Sulfuriferula sp. | reverse complement strand
GGTTGCTGGCCGATCCGGTCTTCGGGTACCCGGTTGATAGCAAAACAACTGGGGCAAACAATTTCTGTCATGGATATTTCCTTGTTCCGGAATAAACAGAGGCGTTTGCACGATGGGTTCGCAATATACAGGCCGTCAAACTGCGGCAAGCGTTTAACCGCAACCTTCCTGCAGAATTCGTTTTCACATACGCCGTCGTGCCAGCACCCGCCATGCTGTCTATATGGGTAGGATGCCGTTTATTTCAAGTTTGAAACGGATCGAATCGTTCAGGACCGGGAGGAAGCGAGCAAAGGATCCAAGCCGCCGCGCTCGTTCAAATCCGCCAGGTCGTCGAAGCCTCCGACATGCGTGCTGCCGATAAATATCTGGGGCACGGTGCGGCGCCCGCTGCGCGTCATCATTTCATTGCGTAAATCGGGATCGAGATCGACTCGAATCTTGGTGACCGTAACTTTTTTGCTCGCAAGCAAGCGTTCGGCCATCACGCAATACGGGCATACGGCGGTACAATACATAATTACTTCAGGCATTTATTTCACCGTCGGCATTTGCGCTTGCTGCCAAGCCAGAATGCCGCCTTTCAGATTGTAGACTTTGGTAAAGCCGAGTTTTCCCAAGGTCGCGCATGCCATCGCCGAGCGGCTACCGGAACGGCAATTAACGACGATAGCCTGATCCTTGTATTTTTCCAGGGTTTTTGCGCTATCGCTCAATTGGCCAAGCGGAATATGCCTGGCGTTGGCGATATGGCCGCTGCTGTATTCGCTGGCTTCGCGGACGTCGAGCACGAGCGCGTTTTCATGGTTGATGAGCTGAACGGCACCGATGGGATCGACTTCCCCGGCACCGCTCATTTTGCCGCGCAAGCTCGGGAATATCAGCATAAATCCCGAAAGAGCGGCTAAAATCACCAGCCAGATATTATGTTGTAGAAAATTCAAAATGCACTCCTATAACCCGCAACCGGATTTTGCGCCGGCTTTTTTTAACATGATGTCCATCGGACAAAATCGGGTTAAGCCACTCTGGAACAAGTTGAAACCGACAAATGCCGTTACCCACAGCCAGCTGACATGCGTCAGATCGGCCGCGCCGGTAAAATTTGCCAGCGCCAGCGAGCCCATGATGAAAATTCCGGCGATAATCCGGACGATGCGTTCTACCGACATGATGTTTCCTTTTTTAAAATAGAGTATTTAAAATAACCGGTCAGGCGATGCGCCGCTCCCAAAGGTAATAAAGCAGCGGGATCACCACCAAAGTTAGCATAGTAGAGGCGAATGTGCCGAAAATCAAGGATACTGCTAGACCGCCGAATACCGGGTCGGTAATCATGATGGCGGAGCCGAGTATGATCGCCAGCGCAGTCAGCATGATAGGGCGGAAGCGGACCGCCCCGGCCTCGATCACCGCTTGTTCGAGCCCGTAGCCGCGAGCCCGGTAATCGACGATGAAATCGATCAGCAGCAGCGAATTGCGGACGACGACGCCGGCCAGGGCGATGACGCCGATCATCGAGGTGGCGGTAAAGGCCTGCTGGGTGATCCAGTGTCCGGGGAATACGCCGATCAGCGTCAACGGGATCGCGCCCATCACGATCAGCGGCATGACGAACGATTTGTAATAACCGACCAGCATCAGGTAAATAAAAATCAGCGCGACGATGAAGGCCGACCCCAGATCGCGGAATACGTCGAGCGTGAGACGCATTTCGCCGCCCCAGAGCAGATGATAGTTAACCACGTCGTCCGGTTGCGCCTGCGCGAACCCCAGGTTGCCGGTCTTGAATGTCACACCGTTCGCCAGCGTTTTGCCGTCCAGCATTTTGTCGAGCGCGAGCACTGAATAAACAGGGCTGGACTTGAGCAGTTCGCCGCCGACCATCACTACCGGATGCTGATCGCGGTCGTAGATCGGCTTGTCTTGCGTCGTCCGTACTACGGTCGCGAAGGTCGATAGCGGGATTTGCTGTCCGCTGGCGTTGGTGACGGGTATGGAGAGTATCTGTGCGGGCGTCTGGCGCAGACTGCGGGGCAAGCGCACGGTCAGGCTGACCGGTTCCCGACTGGCGTCTTCGTGCAAAGTGCCAAGGTTGTAGCCCGATACGTAATCGTGCAGCATTTTGGCGACCTGAGCGACGGCAATGCCCGACATGGCCGCTTGTTGTTTATCGATTTTGATGTCGAATGATTCGACTGTGCCGGTGACGGAATCGTCTACATTGATGATGCCGTATACCTGATCGAAATTACGATCGATCTGGGCGGCGGCGCTACGCAGTTTGTTATAGTCGGGGCCGTACAGTTCGGCCAGTATCTGTGACTGCACCGGCGGCCCAGGCGGCGTTTCGTAGAGTTTTATTTTAGCGCCCGGATACTCGGTTCGCACCGTATTCAGCGCCTGGTCCAGGTTCTGGACGATTTGATGGGAGGTGGCGGAGCGATCGTGTTTGCTGATCAGATTGACCCGCAACTGGGCCAGATTGTCGCCTTTCTTGAGCATGTCGCCCCGTACCAGCGCGGCAAAATCGATCGGCGCCGTCATCCCGACGAAGGTCTGATAGTCGGTAACGTATCGGGTACGGCCCAATACTTCGCCGACTGCCCGGCTGACCCGATCGGTCTGAGCCAGCGTGCTGCCCGCCGGCGTGTCGATTTGTAGCAAAAAGGTGTTGGTATTGTCGTTAGGCAGCATTTTGAGCTCGACGCCCAGCGCGGACAGCGGGCCGTTTATTCCCGACGGGCGTATGAATTGCCAGGCCGGTTGCAGCATGGCGGCTAGCAGCATTACCAGCACGACCAGAAAGAGCAGGTTGCGCCTGCCGCTATGCCGGATCAGCGGCGTAATGACGGCGACATAAGCCCGGTGCAGTGGATCCTGCGGATCGTCGGCGCGGTCTTCCAGAGCGGGCCGCTTGGTGAGCGTAGCGGCGGCTTTGCCGGCCAGCCAGCGATTAGCGGCCCAGGGTACGACGATATAAGCGATGAGCAACGATGCGATCATCGCGATCGGCACGTTGAACGGAATAGGCTGCATGAACGGACCCATCATGCCGGTAAGGAACGCCATCGGCACAAAAGCGAGGATGACGGCAATGGTGGCGATGTTGGTCGGATTGCCTATCTCGTTAGTTGCGGTGACGAGGGCTTCCTTGAAATTCTTGCCGCCGCCGTGGTGCATGTGCCGGTGAATGTTTTCCACCACCACGATCGCCGCGTCGACCAGCAGGCCGAGCGACAGGATCAGCGCGAACAGGGTGATGCGGTTAATGGTTTGTCCGGCGATAAGGCCCACAGTCAGAACCACGAACAGAATCAGCGGTACGGTGAGGGTGACGATGGCGGCTTCGCGCCAGCCGAGAAAAAACACCAGGATTATCACTACCGAGCCGATGGCAATGCCCAGGTGTTCCATCAAGGTATTGACGGCATCGTCGGCTTTTGCGCCGTCGTCGCGCGTCACGCTTACCGTCACTCCTTCAGGGATGGCGTTGCGCTTGAGATTCTCGAGCTTCTTGAGTACCGCATTCGCCACAACCACGGCGTTCGTACCTGCCTTTTTGGCAATGGCGATAGTGACGGCAGGCGCTTCGCCGCGATATGCGTGTTGGGCTGCGGCCGGACCGAAGGCAAAACGGCTGACTTCATCGGTTTCCGCTGCACCATCCTGAATCTCGGCGACATCCTTCAGGTATACAGGTTTGCCATTCGGGGCGCCGATGATGATTTGTCCGACTTCACGCGCATCGCCGACGAAACCCGACAGGCGCAATGGCTGGTCACGATTGTTATCGACCAGTGTGCCGATGGGCAGCGATACGTTCGCGCCTTGCAGCATCTTGTCGACCTGATCGAGACTGAGACCGGCAGCGGAAAGTCTGGAGGGGTCGATCCAGACGTTCACGGCGCGTTGTGCTCCCCCCGTCAGCTGGGTGAACGATACGCCGGGAACGTTGCGCAACTGTTCCAGGACATGCGCCGAGATGTCACGGAGCTGGAGGTCGTTCATCGTGTCCGAACTGAGGGTGAGGGTGAGAATGGGCACGTCATCGACATTGATAGGCTTGACCAGGGGCTGCATTGTGCCGGCAGGCAGGCGGTCCAGGTTCTGCATCAACTGATTGTAGAGTTTGACCAGACTGCGTTCCTGATCCTGGCCGACGTCGAACTGCACTGTGACCACTCCG
>DAIETB010000190.1:0-4077 GCA_027345925.1 Sulfuriferula sp. | reverse complement strand
CGGGAGCAGGGGCGCGAATCCGAAGGCTTGATTTATCTGCGCGGCGCACTGGCGCGTCAGCCATCGTTCGAACTCTTCAACACCGTATTCGCGGGCACGCTCAAATTGTACGGCGCTCAGGCTGCGTATCAGCTGGCGCAGGACGAGCTGCAGCACAATCCAAGCTTGCGCGGTCTGGACCGTTTTCTGGAAGCCGAATTGATGATCGCGCCGATGGAGCGGCAGGCAGAAGTCCAGCTGGTCCAGCGCGTCGTACAGCGTTACAGCAAGAACCAGTCGGTTTACCAGTGCGAACATTGCGGTTTCAAGGCGCGCAATTTCTTTTGGCATTGCCCCGCCTGCGGCCGTTGGGACAGTTTTCCTCCACAGAAAAAAGAAGAATAGGGCATGGATCATAATCCTATCATTATCGCTCTCGATTATAGCGATACGAGTAGCGCTACGGCTCTGGTCGAACGGCTCGATCCGCAATTATGCCGCCTGAAGGTAGGCAAGCAGCTATTTACCGCGGCAGGGCCACGATGGATAGATCGGCTGGTCAAGCTGGATTTCGCGGTGTTTCTGGACCTCAAATTTCATGATATTCCCACCACAGTCAATCTGGCATGCCGGGCGGCAGCCGATCTGGGTGTCTGGATGATGAATGTCCACGCATTGGGCGGCAGCGTGATGCTGGCGGCAGCCCGGGCGGGAACGGGCGATACGGCGGACCGTCCTCTGCTGACAGCGGTTACCTTGCTGACGAGCATGGGCGAGAGCGAGATGCGCGAACTGGGTTTGCAGGGGACGCCGGCGGAAGCGGTATTGCGCCTGGCGAAACTGGCGCAGAACAATGGTCTCGACGGTGTGGTCTGTTCGGCGCAGGAAGCCGCGCTGCTCAAACGCGAACTGGGCGCATCGTTCAGCCTCGTCACGCCCGGCATACGTCCAGCGTGGGCGGCAGCGGGCGACCAGCAACGAATCATGACTCCAGCCGCCGCGCGCGAAGCCGGCGCGGATTTTCTGGTCATCGGCAGGCCGGTCACGCATGCCGCCGATCCCATGCAGGCTCTGCTGGCAATCCGCCAGGAGCTGTCTATTCAATAATTAAGCGTCACAATCCCGCAGGAGAGAGCAATATGAAAATTACCGTAGTAGGTACGGGTTATGTCGGTCTGGTGAGCGGTGCATGTCTGGCGGAAGTGGGCAATAACGTGATGTGCCTCGACGTCGACAGTCAAAAGATCGCCACGTTGAACCGGGGCGGCATCCCGATTTACGAGCCCGGTCTGGAAGATATGGTCAAGCGCAACGTAGCCGCCGGACGCCTGCAATTTACCACCGATATGGAAGCTGCGGCGCAGCACGGGAAAATCCAGTTTATAGCGGTGGGCACGCCGCCTGATGAAGACGGCTCGGCCGATTTGCAATACGTCGTCGCGGCGGCGCGCAATATCGGCAAATACATGACCGAATACACGCTTGTCGTCAATAAATCCACCGTGCCGGTAGGCACCGCCGATAAAGTCGGCGCAGCATTGCAGGAAGAACTGGATAAACGCGGGGCAAGCCTCGAATTCAACGTGGCGTCCAACCCCGAGTTTCTGAAAGAGGGCGCGGCGGTCGAGGATTTCATGCGGCCTGACCGCATCATCGTAGGCAGCGACGATGAGCGCGCGACCGATCTGATGCGCAAACTGTACGCGCCGTTTCAGCGTAATCACGAACGGCTGATCACGATGGACATACGCTCTGCCGAACTGACCAAATACGCTGCCAATGCAATGCTGGCAACCCGGATATCGTTTATGAACGAGCTTGCGATACTCGCCGAGAAACTCGGTGCCGATATCGAGAACGTACGTCACGGTATCGGTTCCGACGCGCGTATCGGTTATCATTTTCTCTATTCCGGCTGCGGTTACGGCGGCTCGTGTTTTCCCAAGGACGTACAGGCCTTGCGTCGCACCGCTGCGGAAAACGGCGTACCCATGCGCGTGATCGATGCAGTGGAAGCCGCCAACGAAGCGCAGAAGCATTTATTGCTGTCCAAAATCATCGCCCGTTTCGGCGTGGACTTGTCGGGAATGCGTTTCGCGCTGTGGGGCCTTGCCTTCAAACCGAATACCGACGATATGCGCGAAGCGCCGAGTCGCGTGTTGATGGAAGGTTTATGGCAGCGCGGCGCGCATGTCGTCGCATTCGATCCGGTTGCCGCGCACGAAACGCGGCGGATTTACGGCGATCATCCGCAACTGACGCTGGTCGATAGCCCTGAAGCCGCCTTAACTGGTTCGGACGCGCTGGCGATCGCAACGGAATGGAAAGTATTCCGCAGTCCCGACTTTAGCGTCATTCATGGCGCATTGAAACAGCCGGTCATTTTCGACGGGCACAATCTGTACGAACCGAAGCAAATGCGCGAACTCGGTTTTGAATATTTTGCCATAGGCCGTAAATGAATCAGGCCACGGGTTTTACGCCGCAGCGCTTGTCCGCCGCCCGGATTCTGGTCGTCGGCGACGTCATGCTCGACCGGTACTGGTTCGGCGATGTGGCGCGCATTTCGCCCGAGGCCCCGGTGCCGATCGTCAAGATACATCGCCAGGAAGAACGGCTGGGCGGGGCCGCCAACGTAGCGCGTAATACCGCCGCGCTGGGCGTAGCGACTACGCTGCTATCCGTGGTAGGTACCGACGAAGCGGGCGACGCGGTGCAGCGGTTGCTGGAGCAAGCCGGCATTGATGCGCATTTGCACGAAGATGCCGCGCTGGATACCATCATCAAATTGCGCGTGATCGGACGGCAGCAGCAGCTGCTGCGTATCGATTTCGAAGCGCCGCCCAGCGACCATGTGCTGACCGACAAACTGGCGCAATTTCACAGCTTGCTCCCCGCTTACGATCTGGTCGTATTATCGGATTACGGCAAAGGCAGCCTGACCCACATTGAAGCCATGATTGCCGCAGCGAACGACTTGCGCATCCCGGTGCTGGTCGATCCTAAGGGCGACGATTATGCCCGTTATCGTCATGCCAGCGTCCTTACTCCGAATCTGGCCGAATTTCGCGCTGTCGCCGGCAACTGGAAGACCGAAGCGGAATTTTGCGACAAAGCGGAGGCATTGCGCGTCGGCCTGAATTTGCAAGCCTTGCTGATTACACGCAGCGAAGCCGGCATGACCCTATTCAGCGAAACCGGCATGCTGCACCAGCCAACCGTGGCTCGCGAAGTGTTCGACGTAAGCGGCGCCGGCGATACAGTCATCGCCACGCTCGGTGCCATGATGGCGATCGGCGAGAACCTGGAAACCGCCGTATCGTGGGCGAACCGCGCCGCCGGTATCGTCGTCGCCAAGCTCGGCACGGCGGTGGCATTGCCGGATGAGCTGTTTGCGGGTGCAGTGAACGTTTAAAGTGTCAGGTGATGGGGTTTCGCTAAGCGGTGGCGGCTAAATGAGCGATATTGCTATCGTTTTCGCAGGCCGGACATCTGTTGGTGCAGGAAACTTTGGTATTTGCCTTTATTGACTTCAGTGAATTGATTGCATCTGCCGATAAAAAACAACACATAATGTGAAATTGTTTTTTTTTGTTTCTGTGGTATATAATCAACTACTAATAGTGATATAAAGATCTATTAATCTTATTAAGAGGTTGTTTTCTCTTAGGAAATGCCAAATTCAGACGGGACATAGATGCATGTAAAGTTTTTTTAAACTGTATGGGGGTTAGCATGAAAAGCGTGATTTTCAAAAAAACCGGTTTGTTTCAATTTGATATAAAATCCAGGAAGCCGTTTTGGCATTTCGCTATACAAAGAATAACGATAGCTCTGCTGGCAATAGCCGGCATCGCGGCATCGATGAACGCCTCGGCGTTACCCTTATTTGCCCGACAAACCGGGCAAAACTGTCAGGCTTGTCACGCAGGCGGCAAATTTCCCGAACTGACGCCGTATGGTCGCATGTTCAAGCTCACCGGTTACACACTCGGTAAACGATTGTTGCTTCCCATTGCGGCAACCATGTCGTTCGCTTCCACTTCCGTGCCTGCCGCAGGGGGAGGGGGAACAAACACCCTGAACGATGGCACACCA
>DAIETB010000156.1:0-3078 GCA_027345925.1 Sulfuriferula sp. | reverse complement strand
ACCACTAGCATGTGGCTCACGTCGAACATTCCCGCATCGCGACGCACCTGATGGTGCTCGTCGAGCTGGGAACCATAGCTGAGCGGCATGTCCCAGCCGCCGAAATCGACCATTTTTGCACCCATCCGGCGGTGGGCTGCGTTGAGCGGCGTTTGCTTTAACATACACTTCCCGTCTGTAAGGCGTCCGCCGGATCGGCAGATAATCCCTGAGTTTCTTCGGCGTAATAACTGCTACGCACCATCGGCCCCGCTTTAACCCATTCGAACCCTATCGCGCGCGCTTCGCGTTCGTATTCGAGGAACACATCGGGGTGGATATAATCGATTACCGCCATATTGTCGCGCGACGGACGCAAATATTGTCCCAGCGAGACGCGGCTTACTCCCGCTTCATGAAGATTATGCAGCACTTCCAGCACTTCCGCCCGCGTTTCGCCCAAGCCCAGCATCAAGGCGGATTTCGCCTGCAGTCCCGCTTTGCGCGCCACCAAAGTCAGCAGATTGAGCGAGCGCAAATATTTGGAACCGCGCCGGGCGGTCGAATACAGACGCGGCACCGTTTCGACATTGTGTCCCCACACCAGATCGCGCCGCGCCGTCTCCGGCAATCCAGCAAGAACGGCGGATACTGAATTCACCGCCTGCAACTGGTTGCGCCAGAAATCGGGGGTTAAAAACTCTACGCCAATCTGGCCGTCGCGCAAGCGCAACTGGCGCAAGGTTTCGGCAAAGATGCCGACTCCGCCGTCGGCCCTGTCGTCGCGGTTGACCGACGTCAACACGACATAACGCAACGGCAACTCCGCCACGGCATCGGCGACGCGCCGCGGTTCGTCGTCGTCGACAGGCTTGGGCTTGCCGGTCTTGACCGAACAGAATCCGCAAGATCGCGTGCAAACATCGCCCAGCAACATAAACGTGGCGGTGCCGCGGCTCCAGCATTCGCCGCGATTGGGACAGCGCGCTTCTTCGCAGACCGTATGCAAACGGTGTTGCTGTACAGCCGCCTGGGTTTTGCCGTAATGCGCGTCAGTGCCGAGATTTTGCCGTATCCAGATCGGCATACGCACGGTGTTCGGCAAATGCTCGTTTTTCTGAGTCGAAATAATGGGGGTCATGTTCAGCGTAAATAATAAAAAGGGTCACCACCCCTCTGTCCTATTTACCTGAGAGATTACAGCGATGCGCTGTGTGCCCCTTCGGTGGATGATTAATCACTCTCCAGAGATGTCCTGTGGAATGCGGTTCGGGGGCCTGAGCGATTCCGGGTGAATTGCGCCTTCGGCGGCGTCAGGCGGATACAAAATCCGCTTACGCACTCTCCCGCACTCACGTAGCGGACAGGCGCAAATTATACCTGAGGGCCCTGAAAAAACAACTGCGCCCGGACGCTCGTCACTAAAATTTTAGCCTTCATAATATTGAAACAATGCTGATTTATGATGCAGAACACTATCTATAAGATTAAGCACCGTTTTTGACCTAATTACATGGCTTCATGAGCCGCCTGCGATCAATCCCGCAATATCCGTATTTATGACTAAAGATCGTGTTTATTGTAAAACCGATAAAGGCCGCCAGGAAATCCTCGAGCGGCGGCATACCCTGACGTTCCGGCAACGCAACACGCTCATATTGCTGGATTGCGCAAAGCATTTGGGCTTGATAGCGGATGCGATTCCGCAGTCCGATCTGGAAAAAACCGTACCTTTCCTGCTGGAACAGGGTTTTATTATACTGGCTACCGCACAACAGGAAAAAGAGCAGTCAACCGTTCCTCGCGACAGGCATACTCATCCCGGCGCTACGATTATCGCTATGCCCGCAAGCGTCCAGCCGACGCTCACGCAAAACCTCGATGTAATGGAAAAGGTTAAAATTTTTATGCTGGACTCGGCCAATACGCATCTCGGGCTAATGGGCGCAGAAACTATAGGTCGAATTCAGCGTTGCCGCACCGCCGAACAATTGATGGCGGCAGCGGCGTTCTGGCATATGGCGCTGCGCGAATCCAAAACCGGCAAGGAATTCGCAGCGATATTCATGGAACAGGTCAGATTCGAATTAAGGAGCGGTAATTGATTTCGCCATCCAGTTAAACTCCGTTACGAGGCATTCATGATAGAAAAGTCCCGCTTAAAAGACGCCGAACGAATTGTACGTCTAACCATGATCATCATTCTGCTGACTGCAAGCACCAGTAAATTTTTTAGTCATGGCGGTTTTTACGCTTATTATTCGGCCTTATTTCAAGGCGACCTCCGAATCAAACTACCGCCCGCTCTCGTCAATACCTATTTGGCCATAATCCCGTATATCGAACTGACTTTGGGTTTGGCTTTATTAAGCAACCAATACAAAAACCATATCGTCTACGGTTGGTTTGTTTTTATATTCAGTCTGATGATCGGGCACTACATCTTGCAGGAATGGTCGTCCGTCAATGAAATGCTGAATTATATCTTTCTTGGCCTGCTCAGCCTGGTTTTACCCAATCATTCCAGCTGGTTACAGAGGGATAAAGCCGAGGTCTGATTTACGCTGATGCCTCCGCCGCCTCGTCATCGCGCCGATTCATGTTTTCTCCGTCGCTCGGCCGCAATGTCCAAAAGGTTAACGACGAAAGCACAGTGAATACGCCCAGCGTCAAAAAAGCATGATGCAAGGCTGTAGTCACGGCGATCCGGTCCGTTTGCGGCAAGCCGCCGAGATACCAGGCCGTCACCAGCGTGCCGCAGGCCAGGCCGAAGCTCATGGACATTTGCTGCAGCGAGCTGGCGATCGTGCTCGCCATGCTAGAATCCGCCGTGTCGATATCGGCATAAGCCATCGAATTCATGCTCGAAAATTGCAGCGAATTAAAAAATCCCTGCGCCAATCCGAGGACGATAATCCACGGCAGCGGCGTGGTCGGCATAATCAGTGCAAACAGGCCGATAGTGGTGCCGATCAGCAACGTATTTACGATGAGCACTTTCCGGTAACCGAAACGTTGCAGAATGCATACGGCCATTAATTTCATGCCCATCGCCGCGACCGCCAGGGGCATCATCAGCAAACCCGACTGCCAAGCCGG
>DAIETB010000142.1:0-5489 GCA_027345925.1 Sulfuriferula sp. | reverse complement strand
GTCAAACGGAGCGCCACCCGCATACCGGGTTTTAATTTTCCGGCGATAAACGCTTCGAAGCCGATTTCCCATCGTTCGAGGTGCGGCGTCCAGCGTATGCGTTCGATAAACGTACTTCCCAGACGTTCCAGCCAGACTGTTTGCCAGATTCCGGTGGTGCGGGGATACCAGATACTATGCGGATGAAGCAGCCAGTCCTGTTTGCCCCGCGGTTTTTCCAGATCGAAAGGATCGTCTTCCACCCATACCGTCACCTGCTGGGGGCCGTGCTCCTTCAAAGCCAGCGTGATATCGGCGCTAAATGGCGTATGGCCGCCTTCGTGTTCGGCAACCAGCCTGTCGTTTACCCAGACGCGCGCATGATAATCCACCGCGCCGAAATGCAGGATTACATGCTCTTTCGGATCGACATCGAATTCGCGCTGATACCAGCAGATTCGGTGAAATCCGGTATCGCCGATCCCGCTCGCCTTGCATTCCGGCGCAAACGGTACCATGATTTCGTGCGTCCAGGTTTTTATATCACAGGGATTTTGATAACGTTCTTCATTATCGAAAATAAACTTCCATTTACCGTTCAGTGAAGTCCATTCCTGGCGTCTGAGTTGAGGACGAGGATATTCGAAATCAGCCATAATTTATTTATTTACTCTCATCTGACGTGCTGTTGCCTGACAAATAATCGGTAAAACCGGTCGCGATTATTTCCATGAAGAACGGCCAAACTTATATTCCATCCTTGAAATCGCTCGATTTGAACCGTTTAGGGTATTAGATTTACATGGAAGCCTGGTTCACTCTGTACGATTACGTACAAAAAACAGCGATTCCCGGCAATCTGACGTCCAGAATGATAAAAATCCGACTGCTGAAATAGAATGACTGTCTACTGCGATAATTTATCATCGACCGGTTTAGCAAGGGCCGTGCAGCCCGATTACCGGCTTAATAAGTCTGCTCAAATTTGCTATAATTTGCCTGTATGCTCCACCGCAAGCTAACGAAATTCTACTCGCGCCGCATCCAACCATGACGACAGCTTTATCCATGCTCAACCGCGTTTTCGGCTATGCCGAATTTCGCGGCCGACAGGCGGAAATTATCGACCGCGTTGTGGCTGGCGGCGATGCACTGGTGCTGATGCCGACCGGCGGCGGCAAATCGCTCTGTTACCAGATTCCGGCTTTGTTGCGATCCGGCACCGGCGTCGTCGTCTCGCCGTTGATCGCGCTGATGCGCGACCAGGTGATGGCCCTGCGCGAAGCCGGGGTGCGGGCGTCGTATCTGAATTCGGCCTTGTCAGCAGCGGAGGCCAACGCCGTTGAACAGGCCTTTGCGCGCGGCGAACTGGATCTGCTCTACGTCGCACCGGAACGACTGGTTACGCCGCGTTTCATGGCTTTGCTCGACCGTACCGAACTCGCCTTGTTCGCGATAGACGAAGCGCATTGCGTATCGCAGTGGGGCCACGATTTTCGTCCCGAATATATTGCATTGTCGGTATTGCACGAGCGCTTTCCCGCTGTACCCCGCATTGCGCTGACGGCGACCGCCGATGCGCAGACGCGGGCCGAAATTACCGCCCGTTTGCAACTGGAAGAAGCCCGACAGTTCGTTTCCAGTTTCGACCGCCCCAATATCCGTTATCACATAGTCGAAAAAAACGATCCGCGCAAACAGCTGCTGGCCTTTATTCAGGAAGCGCATCCGCAAGACGCCGGAATCGTATATTGCCTGTCGCGCCGCAAAGTGGAAGAAACCGCCGTCTGGCTGAAAAACCAGGGCTTGAATGCGCTCCCGTACCACGCAGGACTGGACGCGACGCTGCGACAGCAGCATCAGGATATGTTTTTACGCGAAGACGGCATCATCATGGTCGCCACCATTGCCTTCGGCATGGGGATCGACAAGCCGGACGTACGCTTCGTCGCCCACCTCGATTTACCCAAAAGCATAGAAAGCTATTATCAGGAAACCGGCCGCGCCGGACGCGACGGTGCGGCGGCCGATGCCTGGATGACGTACGGCCTGAACGACGTAGTGCAGCAGCGGCGCATGATAGAGAGCGGTGACGCCGAACCGCAATTCAAGCGCGTAGCACAAGCCAAACTGGAAGCCTTGCTGGCTTTGTGCGAGGCGACCCGTTGCCGGCGGGTGCGTCTGCTCGATTACTTCGGCGAGGCGGCTGAAGCGTGCGGCAATTGCGATGTATGCCTGACTCCGCCAGCTACCTGGGACGGCACCGTCGCTGCACAAAAAGCCCTGTCGACCATTTACCGTACCGGAGGGCGATTCGGCGCCGCACACCTGATCGACGTATTGCGCGGCGTGACCACCGATAAGGTCCGGCAATGGAGCCATCAGCAGCTCAGCGTATTCGGCATCGGCAACGATATGGACGAAAAAAGCTGGCGTGCGGTATTGCGTCAATTGATGGCGCACGGGTATGTCAATGTCGATCATGATGCCTACAGCGCATTGGTGCTGACTCCCCGCAGCCGCTCGGTGCTGAAGGGCGAAACGGAAGTATGGCTGCGCAAGGACCTCGGCGTCAAACCGGCGAAACGACAATCGACCAGACCGTTGGGCGCACCGCAAAATGCCGAAGACGACCGGCTGTTCGAACAGTTGAGAGTCTGGCGACAGGTCGTAGCACGGGAGTCGAATGTGCCCGCGTATGTCATATTTCATGACGCGACCCTGGCGCATATCGCCCGACAGCGTCCTGCCACGCTGGCGGAACTGGGCGAAATATCCGGCATAGGTGCGCGCAAACTGGATGCCTACGGTCAAGGCATCCTTGAAGTAGTCAATGAGAAAAGCTGAGAACGGTGTACTATTCTGTCAACCGAAATAAGTGAGAGCCTGCCGTGCCCAATAACAACGACGTTTTACGCAGTCTGCGCTATGCGCTGGACTTGCCCGACGCACTCATTAGCAACCTGCTGGAATCGCAGGGACATACAGTCGATTCCGCCTTCATAGCGCAACTGCTGCGAAAAGAGGAAGAGCCGGAATTTCTTGAATGCGACGATGCCTTGCTGTCGGCATTTCTCGACGGACTGATCGTGCATAAACGCGGGCCTCGCGATACACCTGCCGTTCCGGTCAGACGCTTGACCAACAACATTATCCTCAAAAAGATACGCATTGCATTCGACCTGAAGGAATCCGATTTGCACGAAATTTTCAGCCTGGCCGATTTTAAAATTTCCAGGCCGGAATTAAGCGCGATCTTTCGCAATCCCGACAACAAAAACTATCGCGCATGCGGCGACCAGTTGCTGAGATACTTTCTCAAGGGATTGAGCCTGCGCTTGCGTGGTTGAACGGCGGAGGCCGACATGCAAAAAATTCTCGTTCGCATCCAGGGCAATACACTGATATTGGCTTATCAGGTAAAATCCGGCCTGCTTCGCAAGGGTTCCGGCTGGGAGCCGTATATCCAGGTATTATCTTCTTCCGAGCTGCCCCGCTTCGATCTGCGCGGCCTCAGCCCCGAGATGTTCTGCACCAATATTGCCGATACGGTGAATGTGCGCGGCAAACTTTCCGGCGTAGTGGAAAATGAACAGCAATTGCCGGTCGCACACTGGAAAATCGATCGTGAAGATTACCGCCAGGCGTTGTCGACTTGTACTTTGAACCATCGACAAATGGTGGCATTGCTCGACTCGTTGCCGGATTATGTATCGGAATCGGACGAGGAATTCATCGAATTCGAAACCGTACTCGCACCTCGCAACGGTAATTCATTTTCGGGCGGTTACCGGCTGACTGTAGTCACACGAAATATCGGCGCGCGCATCGCTCCTTACGCCATCTATAATCTGGATACGTTCAAAGACGGCGAATGGCAAGCGATTGCTCCTCCGGCCGAAGATCAGGCCGAACTGCGCGCCCGGCTGGATATCCGCCTGAACTCGATAATCGACGCGGGAGTGCCGCTTACCCAGGCGGACGATGTAACCGATTATACGTAATCCGACGCAGATACCCGATTCATATCCGACGTTCTATAAATCCGCGCCCGCCGGTCACGCAAGCATCGACCGGCATTTCCGGGGCCGCGGACAATTTGCGTTTATGTTTTTCCGCATACATGCGTTCGTCGGCCAGCTGCAACGCCCGGACAATTTCACCGCCGCATTCTGTCAGACACGAAAATCCGACTGCTGCCCCGACTTCGGAAAACCCGACATCCTGACGCACTCTTTCGACCACTTGCCAGATGCGGCGTCGCAAGCTTACATAATCGGGATCGATTCTGACCGGCAGAAACAGGACAAATTCATCGCCGCCGTAACGATAAGCCTTATCTTCCTGCCTCAGTATGGTGCGCAGATTTTTGGCGAACGAACTCAAAACCCAATCGCCCTGTTTATGTCCGTAACCGTCGTTAATCGCTTTCAGGCCGTTTAAATCGATCATGGCTATGATGACATCCGACATGTGTGCCGCGTCCAGGATCAGCGCATGGCGTTCCATATCCTGATCCAGTGCGCGACGATTCGCCAGACCGGTCAATTTATCCAGATTGGAGAGCCGTTCGGCTTCTGCCATGGCTCGGGCTGCCTCGATACGCAACGCTCGTTCGGCGTCTATGATTTTCCGGCTGGCGAGCCGTAATTCCATTTCGTCCATTACGATGGCGGCGAGATCGCGCAGCGTTTGCTGCCCGGCCATATCGAGACTGCGTGGCGCGAAATCAATGACGCACAGGGTGCCGAGCCGAAAACCATCCTGGGTAACCAATGGCGCGGCGGCATAAAACCGCAAACCGAACTCTCCCGCTACCAAGGGATTTGCCAGGGTACGCGGATCGGTTTTTGCGTCCAGCACGGTATAAACTTCGTCCTGTAAAATAGCCGAAGCACACAGACCCGGCTCCCGGCCGATTTGCTCTGCGCTCAACCCGTAATGCGATTTGAACCAGATACGATCATGGTCGACCAGACTCACGATAGCGACTGGAACATCGAACAGCCTGGCGGCAAGCTGCGTTAACCGGTCGAATGCACCATCCGCCGGCGTATCCAGAATTTCATAACGGCGAACGGCAGATAACCGTTCCATTTCATTGGCAGCACTCAAATTCTTTCCTTCCGTTTCTGGATGAACCTGATGCCAGTAGCATCGGATCTTACTGATTGAGTTGCCAAATAGATAATCAGCACAGCCATATTACGTTTCAGCCCGAACTATGGCAAGCATGAGCTTCCCGCATTCGATCCATACCAAACCGTCATATTTGCCCTACATACTCCCGTCAGACTCCAGTAGATCTGGCCTATGCACCTTACCGCCTACGCAACTAAACTGGTTATAAAACAAAAATATGAGCATAATTTTGATAACACATCAAGCTTAAAAGCAATTTCCAGGCCGGAAAAACCAAAAAACTTGCAGTTCGATAACTTCTAATTCGTCAAAAATTGATTATGAAAATTTTCGTGAAAATACCATAAAGTTTGTATGGCTATTAACCG
>DAIETB010000110.1:0-4430 GCA_027345925.1 Sulfuriferula sp. | reverse complement strand
CCTGGGAGCGGTTTCCGGCAAGCTATCACGGTTCCGGATGTACGCTCGCCTCATCGATAGCCGCTACGCTGGCGCATAATCTGGATGTATCGGAAAGCGTCCGGGAGGCGCAGCAATATACCTATGACAGCTTGCTCGCCGGATTTCGGCCGGGTATGGGCCAATTCATTCCCGACCGCCTGTTCTGGGCGCGTAGAGAGGAAGAGCTGTGATTTCAGGCCTTTATGCCATTACCCGCGAAACCGATAATACGGCTCATTTGATCGCTTCGGTCGCAGCAGCGCTGCAAGGCGGCGCTTCCGTAGTGCAATATCGCGACAAAAGCGGAGATGTGGCCAGGCAGCACGAGCAGGCCAGCGAACTTTTGCTTTTATGCCGGCGCCGGAATGTGCCGTTGATCATTAACGACAGCCTTCGCCTGGCCGATCTGGTGGGAGCGGACGGCGTACATCTGGGAAGCGACGACGGTAGCGTACAGGAAGCCAGGATAATTTTGGGCCATGATAAACTAATAGGGGTGTCGTGTTATCAATCCTTGCCGCTCGCTCTGGCTGCTCAGGCGGCAGGAGCGGATTATGTCGCGTTCGGCAGTTTTTTCCCTTCCTTGACCAAGCCCGGAGCGCTGCGCGCGGAATTATCACTATTGCGTCAGGCTGCGCGGGTTATTCATCGTCCTATCGTCGCCATAGGCGGCGTAACCCTGCAGAATGCCGAAAGTCTGGTCATGGCCGGCGCCGATGCGATTGCTGTCATCAGCGCTTTATTCGATAGCGAGAACGTGACCGAAACAGCGTTGCAATTTGCCGATTTATTTATGGACGAAACTGAAGATTGATATGACAAAAAACCAAATCTTGTTTGAGCGTGCGCAACGGCATATTCCCGGTGGCGTCAATTCTCCGGTACGGGCATTTCGCTCCGTCGGCGGTACGCCACTCTTTTTCGAGCGGGCTAAAGGATCGCGTGTCTGGGATGCGGATGGTCATGAATTCATCGATTATGTCGGATCCTGGGGGCCGATGATCGTCGGTCACGCGCATCCGGAAGTCGTGCAAGCCGTTTGCGATGCGGCGGCGCAAGGGTTGAGTTTCGGCGCGCCGACTGCGCGCGAAGTGGAAATGGCGGATTTGCTGGTCGAATTGGTACCCGGTATGGAAATGGTCAGGCTGACCAGTTCCGGCACCGAGGCGACGATGAGTGCAATCCGGCTGGCACGGGGATATACCGGACGCGATAAGATCATCAAGTTTGCCGGCTGCTATCACGGGCATGGCGATTCCTTGCTGGTCAAGGCGGGTTCCGGCGCATTGACCTTCGGGCGTCCCAGTTCGGCCGGCGTCCCCGCCAGCCTCGCTGCGCACACGATCGTGCTGGATTACAATGCTCCGCAGCAATTGATCGATACGTTTGCGCAGTGGGGTGATCAGGTAGCCGCAGTCATTGTTGAACCGGTAGTCGGCAACATGAATCTGATTGCGCCTATGCAGGAATTTTTACGGACTATGCGCGAAGTATGCACGCAATACGGAACGGTTCTGATTTTCGATGAAGTCATGACCGGTTTTCGCGTGGCTCTGGGCGGTGCGCAGGCGCTGTACGGCATTACCCCCGATCTGTCGACGTTCGGCAAGGTCATCGGCGGCGGCATGCCGGTGGGCGCGTTCGGAGGTCGGCGCGATATCATGCTGCAACTCGCCCCCTTGGGACCGGTGTATCAGGCCGGTACCTTGTCGGGCAATCCCGTGGCGATGGCCGCAGGCCTTGCTACTTTGAAACTGATACAGGCCCCCGGCTTCCATAAACGGCTGGGCGAAATCACGCGGCAATTGACAGACGGCCTGAACGCAGCGGCGCACAAGCACGGTATCGCTTTCTCGGCTCAGCATATCGGCGGCATGTTCGGCATGTATTTCCGCGACCGGGTGCCGCAGAGTTACGATGAAGTCATGACTAGCGACAAGGACGCGTTTAACCGGTTCTTTCATGCCATGCTGAGCGAAGGGTGTTATTTCGCACCCTCTGCCTTTGAAGCGGGGTTCGTTTCGGCGGCGCATACGGCTGAAGATATAAAAGTGACGTTAGCGGCGGCAGACCGGGTGTTTGCGGGTATGGCGTAATCGGCTACGTAAGCGGATCAAGCGTTCAAGCTTGTGTCATTGTTTGAGGCCTGATTTGCGCTGTTGTCCTGAGCATAGTTGCTGTCGGGGGAATAGCCGGAGTTGTCGTCGGCAATAACGCCGGCGTCGTTAACGTTAACCGGATTTCCGTCGGGCGCATAGTCATTCAGGACGATGTTGCCCTGCCCGTCATCCGTATAGCTGCTGAAACTGCCGTCCGCAGCGTAGCTGGTATTGGAGATATTGCCCAGGCCGTCGTCGGTGATAGCGCTAAAGCTGCCATCCGATGCGCTGTTATTTATAGCAATGTTGCCTTGCGCGTCGTTCGTGTACGTACGGAAACTGCCGTCGGGCGCAGCGTTGTTCATGGTAATATTGCCCAGGGCGTCTTCAGTGTAGGTGCTGTAGCTGCCGTCCGCTGCATAGCTATTCCTGGTAATACCGCCTTGTGCGTTATCTGTGTTAGAGGTGTAATTTCCGTCCGCATCGTAATTCGTACTTGAGACGGAATCATTCGCTCCACAAGTTGTCGTTCCGTAACTGCCGTCAGCCTTCCACCAGTTGCTGTTAAAATCGCCATGGGCGTTGAGTTGATTTACCTCGGAGCCAGAGGTATGGCTGGTTAGCGATGCGATATCGCCATTCTGGAATCCAAGCTGGATGCGGTTCTCGGACTGCGACACGGTATCGATCTGCGCCAATTTGTCCTTGCCCGCATTCTCCAGCAAACAGATCCAGGCGTCGATCAGCATTTGCCGGTCAGTCGAGAAGAGAGACAAATCCGCCAGATTCACGGCTATCGCTGCCATGCCCAATTCGCTGGCCAGGCCCGATTCGATGACGCCCACGATCGTTTGTGGGTCGACCCGGTTCAGAAGCTGATCGGGAAGTTCAGGAAAAGTGAAGTCGTGGGAGCGGGCTTCGTCTATCCAGGCGGGGTTATAGAGTTGCGCATTTGGGCTTGAATCCCATAACCATTTTCCTTCGGCATGTTCGAAGTCTTTTTTCTTTATGCCATCGTGGTGTTTGATGTACACATATTCGCCGATATTATTTAAGCCATTTTTTTCTCGATCTGACAGCGTATTATACCATTCGTAATATCGATCTATATCGCTGTAAAATGCAATAATCTGATTATCATTATTGTTTTTATCACCAAGTTCACGATGGTGATCATGCCAGTTTGGATTGGTATATCCAAACAATCCGCTGGCTGTCGATTTCGGATTGTCATTCTTCATCCTCGTTCCAAGGGTTGATTCTATGCAAGCCGCCTTGACGGCAATCGCTATCTTTTCCGATGACATGCCGTGATTATCCCCATAATTGACAATTTTTGTCAGCACGTCTTGCTGTATTGATGTTAAACCATTCTTTCCGCTCATTTCCCGCTACCTCTTTTGCAGATGGATAAATCAAATGCTGGATAACCATCATCTTCGGCAATTGTCAGGTATTTTTTTACCTGCTTTTTCTCCAGACTGTTCAGGGGCGGTACATTTAATTCTGCACAGATCAATGATGTCTTTGAAGTTGCCACTAGTGTAGCTATCATGAGGAGATACCATGTATCACCATAATCTTTTGCATTTTTAAATAGTTTATAATCCTGTAAATACTGTTTATATGAATGTGAATTGAAGATTGGGTGAAAGCCATTGTCTGTATTGTCAGAAATCGGTGTCCACTCATATATCATGGGCAAATAAGCCATTCCCTTTATTTTCATCCCCTCTCGAAACACAATTTCCGCCAGATAGGATTGATATTCCGGGTGCCAGACCAGGTTTGGATCTGCGATAACATAATCCAGCTTGGTGACCAATTGATCATTTTCAAATATCCTGAGTGTAGTATCATGCCCTTCGTCGGTATCACATACCACCACAAAACCGGATTGTTTTGCCCCCATCATGAGTGCCTGTGGTCGTAAAAAATCAGTTCTGGGGCATCCGTCGGGGCGCAAATATTCCTTGTACACGAGCTTATTTGTTCCGGGTTCGCGAATTTCCAGTGTTCCTGTGGCATTCGATAATCTGTCCGTCGGGTCGGGGGCCATTTTGTCCAGAGTCATCTTGTATGCATACTGATAACCGTCCCGATTGACATAATCCCATTCGTAAGGCAGAGGGAGCCTGTCAGGATATCCCCTGTCCTCCGCCCTGGGAATCGCCGGAATCAGCAAAATTAAAATAGTCAATCCGGTAAAAATGTTACGCATAACACCCTTTCGCTGGTTTCACTCGGTACTCCCCTATTTATTCAGGATGTTTTTTGCTGCCGTTCTTGCAAATGGAATAAACGATGGGG
>DAIETB010000104.1:0-7561 GCA_027345925.1 Sulfuriferula sp. | reverse complement strand
ATACGTCGCGGCCTTCGTCGCGGAAATATTCCGCCATCGTCAGGCCGGTCAATGCAACGCGCAAACGGTTGCCTGGCGGCTCGTTCATCTGGCCGTATACCAGCGCGACCTTGTCCAGCACGCCGCCGTCTTTCATTTCATGGTAAAAGTCGTTACCCTCGCGAGTCCGTTCGCCCACACCGGCAAATACCGAATAACCGCTGTGTTCCACCGCAATATTGCGGATCAGCTCCATCATGTTGACGGTTTTACCAACGCCGGCGCCGCCGAACAGCCCGACCTTACCGCCTTTGGCGAATGGACAAATCAGATCGATCACCTTGATGCCGGTTTCCAGCAGTTCATTGGAAGCGGCCAGTTCGTCGAACGCCGGCGCCTTGCGATGTATGCCCCAGGTCGTTTCGTTGCCGATCGGCCCCATATCATCGATGGGTTTGCCCAGCACATCCATGATCCGGCCTAATGTCTTAATGCCGACCGGAACGGAAATCGGCGCCCCGGTGCCGGTGACGGTCATGCCGCGACGCAACCCGTCTGTCGTGCCCATGGCAATAGCCCTGACGATACCGTCGCCCAATTGTTGCTGCACTTCCAGCGTAAGATCGGAAGTATCCATTGTTAGTGCGTCATAAACCTTGGGCAGTGAGTCACGCGGAAACTCTACGTCTACCACTGGTCCAATGATTTGTACGATTTTGCCTTGACTCATCGTCGTTCCTTGAAATATCAAAATTGCTTAAACGGCCGCAGCACCTGCTACGATCTCGGAGAGTTCTTTGGTAATGGCGGCCTGACGGGTCTTGTTATAGACCAGTTTGAGTTCGCCTATTACGTTTTTGGCGTTGTCGGAAGCGGCTTTCATCGCCACCATACGCGCACTTTGCTCGCAAGCCATATTTTCTGCCACAGCTTGATAAATTAATGCCTCGACATAACGAATCAGCAAGGCGTCCATCACTTCCTTGGCATCGGGTTCGTATATATAATCCCAGTAGTGCTTCAAATCGTCGTTAACCGGAGCCGATAGTGGCAGGAGCTGTACCATTACCGGCTCTTGTTTCATCGTATTGATGAAACGATTGTAGAATACATACAAGGTGTCGATTTTACCTTCCATGTACGCGTCGAGCATGACCTTGACCGGTCCGATCAGGCGATCCATATGCGGCGTATCGCCCAGGGCCACGACTTGAGAAACGACGTTTGCTCCGGAGCGCTGCAGGAAACCAAGGCCTTTATTGCCGATTGCGCTGACGTCTATGCCGAGCTTCGCGGCATCCCATTTTTTCATCTGGTTAACCAGCAGACGCAGGATATTGGTGTTCAGCCCGCCGCATAATCCCTTGTCTGTGGTAACGACGATGGCCCCCGCACGTTTCTGCTGCTCGCGTTTGAGCACAAACGGATGTTTGTATTCGGGGTGAGCCTGCGAAAGATGCGCTGCTACATTGCCGATTTTTTCAGCATACGGTCTGGCCGCACGCATGCGTTCTTGCGCTTTACGCATTTTGGCAGCAGCGACCATTTCCATGGCTCGCGTGATCTTGCGCGTGTTTTCTACGCTCTTGATCTTGGTTCGTATCTCTTTGCCTGACGCCATGACGCTAGTCCAGTCAATAAGCCGCTGAGGATTTGAATTCCTCAATGGCTTTGGTTAATCCCGCTTCTATGTCCGCAGGCATGTCGCCGGTAGTCTGGATTTTTTCCAGCAGCGAACCGTATTTGGATTTTACGAAGGAGGCGAGCGCACTTTCGAAGGCCAGTGTTTTCTTGACGTCGATATTGTCCATGTAGCCTTTGTTGACGGCGAACAGGCTCAATGCCATTTCCGCTACGTTCATCGGCGCGTACTGGTTTTGTTTCATCAATTCGGTTACCAGCTTGCCGCGCTCGAGCTGCTTGCGGGTCGCCTCGTCCAGATCGGATGCGAACTGCGCGAATGCAGCCAGTTCCCGATATTGAGCCAGCGCCAGACGCACGCCTCCGCCCAGTTTCTTGATAACCTTGGTTTGTGCAGCGCCGCCCACGCGGGACACCGACAATCCGGCATTGATAGCGGGACGGATACCGGCGTTAAACAAATCGGTTTCAAGGAATATCTGACCGTCGGTAATGGAAATCACGTTGGTGGGTACGAAAGCCGATACGTCGCCGGCCTGAGTTTCAATGATAGGCAAAGCAGTAAGCGACCCGGTTTTACCCTTGACTTCGCCGTTGGTCAGTTTTTCTACCTGATCGGCGTTGATACGCGCCGCACGTTCCAGCAAACGGGAGTGAAGGTAAAATACGTCTCCGGGGTATGCTTCGCGACCGGGCGGGCGGCGCAGCAACAATGAAATCTGGCGGTATGCCCAGGCCTGCTTGGTCAGGTCGTCGTAGACGATCAGCGCATCCTGGCCGCGGTCACGGAAATATTCGCCCATGGTACAGCCGGAGTAAGGAGCAATGTACTGCATCGCGGCGGAATCCGAAGCGGTTGCAGCCACGACGATGGTATGACCCAGCGCACCGTGTTCTTCCAACTTGCGCACGACGTTGGCAATCGACGATGCCTTTTGTCCGATAGCGACGTAAATACAAATAACGCCGGTACCTTTCTGGTTGATGATGGCATCTACGGCAACCGCCGTTTTACCGGTCTGTCTGTCGCCGATGATCAGTTCGCGCTGGCCGCGACCGATAGGCACCATTGCATCGACCGATTTCAGACCGGTTTGCAATGGCTGCGTAACAGACTGCCGCGCGATAACGCCGGGGGCGATTTTTTCGATGGATGCGCTTAATTTTGCGTTAACCGGTCCTTTGCCGTCTATTGGCTGACCCAGCGAGTCGACTACGCGACCGACCAGTTCGGGACCTATCGGCACTTCAAGAATGCGTCCCGTACATTTAACGGTGTCGCCTTCGCTGATATGTTCGTATTCTCCGAGCACAACGGCGCCAACCGAATCGCGCTCGAGGTTCAGCGCCAGGCCGAAAGTATTGCCGGGAAACTCCAGCATTTCGCCTTGCATGACGTCCGACAGACCGTGTACCCGAACGATACCGTCGGTCACGGACACTACCGTTCCTTGTGTCCGCAATTCAGAAGCTGCCGCCAGATTCTGAATTTTGCTTTTGATGAGATCACTGATCTCGGTGGGATTGAGTTGCATTGATAGCTCCTAATGGAATCTTAACGTTTAAGCGCGTAGGCCATATTTTGCAATTTTCCTTGCACCGAAGCGTCATAGACTTCGTCGCCGACGCTGACTACGATACCGCCGATCAGGGCAGCATCGACTTCTACCGTCAGGCTCAGCTTGCTATGAAATTTTGCTTCCAGGCGCGCGGCTAATGCTGCGATTTGTTCATCGTTCATGGCGAATGCGCTAGCGACTTTGGCTTCCAGCACGCCACCCTGCTGCGCCTTGAGCGCTTCAAACTGTTCGACGATTTCCGGCAGGGCATTAATGCGGCCGTTATCTATCAGCAGGCTAATGAAGTTTCCGGTGTCATGGTCGAGCTTGCTGCCGCATACGCTCAAAAAAAGACTGCTGAGCTGTTCGCTGCTGACTTCGGGATCGTTCGCGAGACGCCGCATGTCGGTGTCCGCGGCCACCAGCTGCAGCATGGACAATTGCTCCGACCATGCAGTGAGCTTGCCGTTTTCCTTGGCCAGGCGAAATACGGCCTCTGCATAAGGGCGGGCGATAGTTGCTATTTCAGCCATGATTACAGTTCGTCCTGAATAGCATTGAGCAATTCGGCGTGTGCCTTGGGGTCGATTTCGCGGCGCAGGATTTTTTCCGCACCGGCGACGGCCAGCTCTGCTACTTGCGAACGCAGGGCTTCTTTGGCGCGCACGGTTTCCTGTGCGACGCTTGCCTGAGCGCTGGCTATCATGCGATCGCCTTCGACCTTGGCGGCGCTTTTCGCTTCTTCGATCAGCTGCGCTGCGCGTTTTTCGGCTTGCGCAATGATTTCCGCCGCCTTCTGTTTGGCGTCCTGCAGGTTTGCTGCGGCATGTTTAGACGCGAGCTCTAATTCATGTTTACCGCGCTCTCCCGCCGCCAAGCCGTCCGCAATCTGCTTTTTGCGCTCATTCAGCGCGTGCATAATCGGCGGCCATACGAATTTCATGCAAAACCATACAAACACGAAAAACGTTATAGACTGTCCGATGAGGGTAGCATTTATATTCATGCCGGGACCTTTCTACGGTAGGGTAAATCTAGTTTAGCCGGCAACCGCAAACAATACGTACATTGCCAAACCGACTGCAATCATAGGTACGGCATCAACCAGTCCCATAACGATAAAGAACTGGGTACGCAGCATGGGTATCAGTTCAGGCTGACGGGCTGCGCCTTCCAGAAAGCGCCCACCCAGAATACCGATACCGATGGAAGCTCCCAATGCACCCAAACCCATCATCATTGCACCCGCAACGTATAATACTGCGTGAACCATGTCCATTTACTGCTCCTCGATTAAAAAAGTAAAAATTACAATCAGATAAATCTTTAGTGGCTGGTTTGATGCGCCATATCCAGATACACGATCGTCAGCGTCATGAAGATGAACGCCTGCAACAGCACTATCAGAATGTGGAATACAGCCCATGCCCATTGCAAGGCGCCGCCGAATGCTGCGAGACCTATTCCGCCGCCAAACATCAACGCAATCAGAATGAATATCATTTCGCCCGCATACATATTGCCGAACAATCGCAACGCCAGAGAAACCGGTTTTGCAATCAGGTTTACGCCTTCCAGAAAAATATTCGCGGGAAGACCGTATTTACCGAATGGGTGGAGGGTCAGTTCGCCCACGAATCCGCCCACGCCCTTCATTTTGACGCTGTAATACAGCACTAGGAAAAATACGGACAGGGCAATGCCGAACGTCGCATTGGGATCCGTGCTCGACACTACGCGGAAGAACGGCAAGCCCAGATGGTGCGCGATACGCGGTACCCAGTCTACCGGCAGCAGGTCCATCAGGTTCATCAGCAATATCCATACGAATATGGTTAAAGCCAATGGGGCTACTATGTCGTTTTTACCGGAAAAAGAACCGCGTACGCTGGTGTCGATGAATTCCACGACCCACTCAACAAAATTTTGCACCCCGGTCGGCACGCCGTTCGTCACTTTTTTGGCTACCGAACGAAAAACGAATAAAAACACCAGCCCGAGGAACATGGACATTCCCAGAGTATCGAGATTAACCGCCCAGAAACCCATTTCCTTGGCCTGTTCGGCCGTTTGCGCAATACTCCAGCCGCCGTCCGGCAATCGGCCGTAAGTCAGGTTTTGTAAATGGTGTTTGATATATTCGGAAGAAGTAAGCGCTTCAGTTAACATGTAAATTCTCTAGCTGTATTCAGTTTTATTCAGACTGGCGCGGGGCAAACATTACCGCACCAAGTAAAAATATCAATTGTCCTGTTATGAAACTTGTCAACACCATAACCGGCATCAACCTGATCTTGCCTGACATACCTACTGCGAGCAGGACGGCTATCAGCAGGAAACGCTCCAGCGCTGCCCGTTGCACCTGCTTCAGGCTGCCGTGTGCGGTGATGGTCGGATTTGATGCGGCCTTGCGCATACGCCAATATAAAAATCCGGTGTTTGTTAAAGCGATCAAGCTTCCATATAACACGGATTTCAGTATCCCCGGCACCACGAATTTAATTACCGCCACTCCGGCAATAAACAGTATTAACTGTAGTTTAATAATGTGGTTTATTATTCTTGCATCTTGCTTCGGATCTTGTACCGCAGACCGCATACCAAGCTCCCTTGAGCGTAATCAATCCGCACAAAAGGCGAAGCGCCATCAGGCGATCAGTCCGATATAATACATTAGTCAAACAGGGTTATGCAATGCCTAGTTTTTCCCTTACCAAACACAAACCTGCGCCGCCTAAGCTAACCTGTTGATTATACTGTCAAGCTGATCAATATCTTCATAATCTATCAGGAGCTGTCCCGCGCCGTTTTTGCGGGTTTTTATGCTTACTTTTGTCCCCAGGCCGTCGGACAAGCGCTCCATCAGATTCATTACATCACGATCCTGTTTTATTTCGATTTTTTCGGGCGGAGCTGGCTTTAGATGGCGAGTGACCAGTTTTTCCGTTTCCCGGACCGACAGACGGCGCCGAACTACTTCTTCCGCCACGACGGCCTGACTGGACTCGGGCAATGCCAGCAACGCCCGTGCGTGGCCCATATCCAATTGCATGTCCATCATCATGCGCTGGATGCTTGCGGGCAAATTAAGCAATCTCAGCAGATTGCTTACCGCGCTACGGGATCGGCCCACCGCCTCCGCCGCCGTTTGATGCGTCATATCGAAATCGTCGATCAGACGCTGGATGCCCGCAGCCTCTTCCAACGGATTCAGATCTTCCCGCTGGATATTTTCTATCAGCGCCATCGCCAGTGCGGCTTCGTCCTCGACGATTCTGACCAGCACGGGCACTTCTTCCAGTCCCGCTATTTGGGCTGCGCGCCAACGTCGCTCGCCGGCAATAATTTCAAATTGCTGCTCGCCGATTTCTCGTACCAGTATCGGCTGCATCACGCCTTGCGAACGGATCGATTCGGCCAGACTGTTCAGGCTTTCCGTGTCCATTCGCGTGCGCGGCTGATATTTGCCTGACCGGAGCTGATGTACCGGCACGGCCTTCATTTCACCATGCACGGACGGACTATCGTCACCCGCCAAAAGCGCATCGAGCCCGCGACCCAATCCACGCGTTCTTTTCATAACCTTCCCTTCCAGTTCATTACCGAATTATCCGTACTTGATTCCGCACTCTGTTCTGCTACCTGGGCTGTACCGCAATGCGCCGGTCTCGCCGTCCGGCGCCGCAACGCAGAGCGCAAACTCCCTCAGCGGGGTTTGCCTGCGCGCTCCTGCTCGCGCCTGCGTGCAGCGACTTCGCCGGCCAGTGCCAGATAGGCCTGCGCGCCTTTGGAATTGGGATCATACATCAGGACCGGCTGCCCGTAACTCGGCGCTTCGGCCAGAAGAATATTGCGCGGGATCACTGTGTCGTAAACCTTTTTATCGAAGTGATTTTTCAGTTGCTCGGATACCTGTTGGGCCAAAGTACTTCTGGGATCAAACATGGTACGCAGCAATCCTTCGATTTGCAGCCCGGGATTTAAATTTACGCGTATTTTCTTGATTGTGTTGACCAGATCCGATACACCCTCCAATGCATAATATTCGCATTGCATGGGGATCATGACCGCCTCTGCTGCGGTCAAGGCGTTAACCGCCAGCAAATTCAAGGCAGGGGGACAATCTATCAGCACGTAATCGTAGTTCTGGATGACGGTCGCCAGCGCCAGTTTAAGTCGGGTTTCACGACCTTCCTGATCGACGAGTTCGATTTCGGCACCTGCCAGATCCCTATTTGCAGGCAAGACATCGAATTTTCCCGTTTCGCTGTGCCGGATGATCTCCGATATGTTTTTTTGACCCAGCAATAAATGATATATGCTATGGCTCAGATTTCGTTTGTTAATACCGCACCCCATCGTCGCATTACCCTGCGGATCCA
>DAIETB010000207.1:0-3886 GCA_027345925.1 Sulfuriferula sp. | reverse complement strand
TTTTTTCATATGATCCCCTCCCCGGGCACCATTTACACGGACCATCGCCGCTTGCTGCCGGGTCAATATTTACGCTATACGAACGGAAAGGCGGAAACCGGTTTCTATTGGGAATTGCAATTTACGGAAAACGTAAAACGTCCTTTCGAAGAACTTAAAGAAACGTTTCTGTCTACGGTAAAACAGGCGGTACAGGACGCAGCGGTCAGCAAGCGGACAGGCGCTTTTTTAAGCGGCGGCACCGACAGTTCCACCATTTCAGGGATGCTGGGCATCGTGACCGGAAAACCGGCCGAAACCTATTCCATCGGTTTCGAAGCGGAAGGTTATGACGAAATGGAATATGCCCGTATCGCAGCCCGGCATTTCGGCACGCATCATCATGAATACTATGTGACTCCCGATGACGTTGCCCGGTCCATACCTTTGATTGCCGCCGCCTACGACCAACCTTTCGGGAATTCTTCCGCCGTTCCCAGCTATTATTGTGCCAAATTTGCCAAAGCCGACGGAATCGAGTTATTGCTGGGCGGAGACGGGGGAGACGAACTGTTCGGCGGCAATACCCGTTACGCGAAACAGAAAATTTTTTCCCTTTACGAAGCCGTGCCGGAATCGCTGCGGCGTATAGCCATCGAACCTTTAGCCTTCGGCATTCCCGGCGGGAAGGCCTTTATGCCTCTGCGCAAATTGCGCAGTTATATCGAACAGGCTTCCGTACCGCTCCCCGCTCGGCTCGAAACGTATAACCTTCTCAATCGCTTAGGCGCCGCCAATGTATTCACGGCCGAATTTCTAGCGACGATCAACATCGAACATCCGTTTACATTAATGAATTCGATCTACCAGGGCGCCCATGCCAAAACGCAAATCAATCGCTTACTGGCGCTCGATATCAAGTTTACCCTGGCTGACAACGATCTACCCAAAGTTACCCAGACCTGCAATCTCTCGGGCGTCAACGCAGGCTTTCCTTTGCTCGATGATAACGTTGTGGCATTTTCAGCCGCTCTGGCGCCTGAGCTTAAACTCAAAGGAACTAGACTGCGCTATTTTTTCAAGGAAGCATTGCGCGGTTTTTTACCTGATGCCATCCTCACCAAAAGCAAACATGGTTTCGGCCTGCCGTTCGGCGAATGGCTAAGAAATAATGAAGCACTGCAAACCCTTTCTTATGACAGCCTTGAGTCATTGAAAGGACGCGGTATCATACAGGCCGGATTTATCGATGAATTACGCAAGCTGCATCAAATTCATTCCGGTTATTACGGCACGATGATCTGGGTATTGATGATGCTGGAACAATGGTTCCGAGCACATCAGGACATCGACTAGGCCAGACTGCCGATATACCAATTTGCCGCTTTTTCCATCCCGGTACGGACAGAATACTGGGGCTTGTATCCGATCAGGCGATGTGCCTTACTGATATCCGCCAGAGAATAACGTACGTCTCCAGCACGGAAATCGCGGTATACCGGCTCTTGGAGGCTTATACCAGCAGCCTTTTCCGTCAGCTGGTCGCGTATCAGGTAAAATAACTGGTTAAGAGTAGTGATCTCGCCAAACGCCACATTGTAAATTTCGCCGAGAGCCTGCTCATTTCTGGCGCATGCGGCGAGTATGTTAGCCTGTACCGCATTGTCCACATAACAAAAATCCCTGCTGGTTTCGCCGTCTCCGTTGATATAAACCGGCTCGCCATGCAACATGCTGGCAAACCATTTCGGCACCACAGCCGCATACGCGCCATTGGGATTCTGCCTGGGGCCGAATACATTGAAATACCGTAATCCAGTCGCTTTGAAACCGTATGTACGCGCAAATACGTCGGCATACAATTCATTAACGAATTTAGTGACCGCATACGGAGATAATGGACGGCCTATGGTCTCCTCCACTTTAGGCAAGCCGGGATGATCGCCGTAGGTCGAACTCGATGCCGCATAGACAAAGCGCTTGACCTGGGCATCGCGGGCTGCCACCAGCATATTCAGAAATCCTGAAATATTATTGGCATTGGTCAGTATGGGATCGACGATAGAACGGGGGACGCTACCCAAAGCGGCCTGGTGCAACACATAATCGACTCCGGCACAGGCGCGTCTGCAATCGTCAAGATTGCAGATATCGCCCTTGATGAAATTAAAACGTTGCCATTGGGATTCCGTCACCAGCGTTTTTACTTCGTCCAGATTGCGGCCATCCTCGGTAGACAAATTATCTAGGCCGACTACAGTCTGATTCAGGCTTAATAAGGTTTCAAGCAAATTAGACCCGATAAAACCCGCTACCCCCGTTATCATCCAGATTTTCGGTGATGCCAATAAATCTTTTTTTATAATTTCGTATTCTATTGTCATCCCAACATTCCAGTAATTGATATGGTATCCACGGCAAGGTTGCAAATCATCTTAGAGACGCCAGGAACGGATTCCGTGTTCTTTCAGGGCAACCGAATTGAATATTCCTTTCACGTCTATCACGACCGGGTTTTTCTCCATCAACGTCAGAAAGTTCTCCGGCGTGAATTCGCGATATTGTGCGTGGGAAACTGCAGCCACGACTGCCGCGGCCGGTTTCAGGCCGGAAAAAGGCGTCAGCGAAATTCCGTATTCATGCTCGGCTTCGGCCGAATCGGCCAAGGGGTCGTGCACTTGCACATTGATGCCATAGTCTTTCAGTTCGCGGATAATATCAATGACCTTGGAATTGCGCAAATCAGGACAATCTTCCTTGAAAGTCAAACCCAGCACCGTTACTGTGCAACCATGGATTCCATGTCCGGCACGTATCATTTCTTTCACCGTGCGTTGCGCGACAAATTTGCCCATACCGTCATTGATGCGGCGTCCGGCAAGAATGACCTGCGGAATATAGCCCAGTTTTTCCGCTTTATGAGTCAAATAATACGGATCGACTCCGATACAATGGCCGCCTACCAGACCGGGCTTGAATTTAAGAAAATTCCACTTGGTTCCGGCCGCTTCCAGCACCTCGTTGGTATCGATACCCATGCGGTCAAAAATAAGAGCCAATTCGTTCATCAAAGCGATATTCAGATCACGCTGGGTATTTTCGATCACTTTTGCAGCTTCCGCCACCTTGATCGATGCGGCGCGATGCACGCCGGCCGTCACCACGGATTCGTATACCTGAGCGACAGTTTCGCAAGAATCGGCATCTTGACCGGATACCACTTTTTTGATCTTGGTAAAAGTATGTTCCTTGTCACCCGGATTGATCCGCTCCGGACTATATCCGACTTTGAAATCGACACCGCATTTCAAGCCGGAACACCTTTCCAGTACAGGAACGCATTCATCTTCCGTCACGCCGGGATAGACGGTCGATTCATACACCACGATATCGCCCCGTTTCAAGGCGCGCCCTACCGTTTCAGAAGCTTTTAACAGCATGGTCAAATCGGGCTGGTTGGCATCGTTAACGGGCGTTGGAACCGCAACGATATGAAAATCGGCCAGCTTTAATTCTTCAATTTTATCGGTGTAGAGGATATCGGCCGACTTCAGATCGGCAGACTCGACTTCATGCGTACGGTCGTGTGCCTGCTTCAGTTCTGCTATACGTGTCGCATTGATGTCGAAACCCACTGTTCTGCGTACTTTTCCGAAGGCCACCGCTACAGGCAAGCCCACGTAACCAAGGCCTACTACCGAAATCACTCTGTCTTTCGCTTGAACCATTGCTTGATCTCCATTGAATATCAATTAATTACATAAAAGTATTTTTATAAAACATTTGTTCTGAACAATGCCCGATATTCAAGCGAATTATTCGAATTGCGTATAATCTGCACTTTTACCCATCAGTTTGATTTCGGAAAAGTCGCAAATATTTTTTAATCGCATCAGACCGTCGATTC
>DAIETB010000206.1:0-2439 GCA_027345925.1 Sulfuriferula sp. | reverse complement strand
ACGATGGAGTTTGTATCTGCGTTACGGCGGGGATATCGATCAGCATCATCACGCCGGTAGGTGTTTTGACGGGCGACAAGGCGCTGAACAGACGCGGCGTTAATTGCATTACGGGGACATGCCGCCATTGCGCCAGGAGCGGCGGTTCAACCGCCGATTCCTCGACGATCAGCAACCGGGGTACGGCGCCGCTTTGCAGGTACGCCTGCAGCAAATGTTCGCCGTCGAGCAAAGTGCGCTGCTGTTCGCGCCGCACGCTGGCGGACTCGGCCAGTTTTTTCAAATTTTTATACTGCGGATTTTGCGGTGAAACAATGATTTCAGCCATGATATGCGTAGGAGATTACAGTGAGATAATGCTTCGATGAAAAGCGAACAATGCAATCGTCACGTTACGTGAAAAACACGATTTCCGGCGACGGAAAGGGTCGATTATAACTGGCAATCTGCACGACCAACGGTTAATGAGCCAGTCCCGGCAGCAATATGACCAGTCCATCGACGATAAATTGTACGGCCATTGCTGCCAGCAACAAACCCATGATGCGCGTTCCGATATTTAGTCCGGTAGTACCCAGTCTGGCACCGATAGGTTCGGCCATGCGCAATACCAGCCAGACTATGACGCCTATCGCCATGATAACGCCGGTCAGTAAAACCTTATCGATTAAATTCGCTGTCTGATGCGCATCGACGATTACCAGGCTGATTGCCCCCGGCCCCGCCAGCAGAGGAATAGCCAGCGGCACGATGGCGATATCGATTTTCGACTCGGCTTCGCGTTTCTCGGCATCGGTATGCTGGGCGGGGCTGG
Source organism: Sulfuriferula sp. (assembly GCA_027345925.1). Classification (GTDB taxonomy): domain Bacteria; phylum Pseudomonadota; class Gammaproteobacteria; order Burkholderiales; family Sulfuriferulaceae; genus Sulfuriferula. The sequence goes on along the minus strand of DAIETB010000206.1, from coordinate 1,625 downwards.
TTTTGGCATGAAACATGGCAATGGCGATCATCAATACCAGTAAACCGCCCGCTATCCGGAAAGCGGGCAATCCGATCCCGAAAAAATGCAGCAATCCATCGCCTATCCAGACCGACACAACAAGAATGATCGTCACTGCGACGGCGGCTTTCATGGCGATATGATTCATTTCCTGGGCAGAGCGGTCTTCCGCCATACTCAGGAAAATCGGAATCGCCCCCACCGGATTGATGATGGCGAAAATACCGACCAGAAATTTTATCTGGCTACCCAGATTCAACGCAATCGTCATGATAATTCCCGCAAGCGGAGCCGAATTCAACGAAAACGGCACTGTAAATCAAGATAAGTTCACATAGCCATCCGCAATTAATGCCGGCAATGCCGACTTCAAGGCATTCAGACAAACCTCATCGATGGCTGTACCGCATTCTTTTTCCATGATACGTATCGCTTCGGGTACCGGAATAGCCCCTCGATAAGGGCGTTCGGCGGTAATCGCATCGAAAATATCGGCCACGGTAATAATCCGTGTTTCAAGCGTAATCTGTGCAGCAACCAGACCATGCGGATAACCTTTGCCGTCGAGGCGTTCATGGTGAGCGGCAGCCACCTGGGCCAGTTCGGCAAAAACCGTTAAACGGGATAGTATCTGCTCCGAATAAAAAGCGTGCCGCTTTACCTGCTCCCATTCATTCTCATCCAGTTTTCCGGGCTTGTCCAGCACGGCATTGCTGACGCCGAGTTTGCCGATATCGTGCAATAAGGCAGCACGGTACAGCCATTTCCGTCTGGCTGCCGGAATTTCCATCTGGCTGGCAATGGCCAAAGTATAAGCGGCGACGCGACTGCTATGACCGTAGGTATAAGGACTTTTAGCGTCGACTACCTGGGCGAAGGCTTCCGCTATGGTATCGAGCCTGTCTTCGTCAATTTCGATCACCCGCGATTGAGGCTCCAGACCGCGGACTCGGATTTGTAAATCCGGACCGTCGAATCCCTCCCAGAATCCGCTTGCTTCCTGGGCTTTGCCAAACGCGGCTACTAACGCCGGATCGAACCAGGTGCCGGAACGCTTTCGAATCTCGGCGAGCGCAAAATCCCGGCCGCCCGACGCGTGGAACACCTCGATGACCTGCGACAGCAAGGCGATCCGCGCAAAGATGGGGATCGCCTCGCCGATCAGACCGAAAGGCTTCCCTTTGCCGTTCCAGTGTTCGTCCAGATATCGCACTCCCAGTGCGACCTCCTCATCGAAGCCCAACTGACGCGCTATCTCCGCGCCGCGCTCGCAACGCGTCGATACCAGTTCGCGGGCAAAATTTTCACCGTTGCCGGCGAGCGCCAATAATTTACTCACGCGCTGATGTAGCGCCTTGCCCACACCCGCATGCGACAAAACGAATTTTCCGAGCTCGAACAGACTATCCGTATCGACCCCTTTGAAGTCGTGTTTCAGTGTCCGGTCGTCGACATCGTAGAGCTGGAACAATCGGGCCGCATTGCTGCTGCAACCGGCATCTTTCAGCAGCAATGCATAATAAAGATGAGACAATGCCTCGCTCTCCAGGCCGTATTGCCCGCCGATATGCATGCCTGCCCAACAACTGCGCAAACAATGACCC
>DAIETB010000090.1:0-5146 GCA_027345925.1 Sulfuriferula sp. | reverse complement strand
TTGAATTTTGCAGCAATACATACTTCAACAATTATGGTTCGAAGAAGTTTGATGGAATCAGAAAATATCCGCTTTCCTGAGGATGTTATTGTTGGTGAGGATACTCAAGTCTGGTGGAATCTGGCTATGCGCGGTGAAATTGGTTATATAGACCAAATTCTTAGTCATTATCGCCAGCATGATTCCAGCGTAACCAAAAACAAAATTCAATATTTTACTGATCTGATAACCATACACACAAGAAATTACGAGCTTGGAGGCCACCTATTTGATACGAAGGAAAAAAAACGATACCGGAAAAGAATAATGGAACATTATTCAAGCTTGGGATATGCATATACTTTTGAACTTAAATATGGTGAAGCGCGACAAAGTTATAAATATGCAAATAAATGGTTTTGGACTAAAACTTCCACATTAGCGTATCTCAAGACTTTTTTTCATCAAATAAAAAGCTAGCGTTTTTTATTTTAATATTATTCTTTAACGAAAATAGCCCGGTAACGACTGTTCAGCTTATCCAGTACAAGCGTTTCCATACCGGGTTTCATTCCCGAAACCTTCCAGAGCAACAAGATAGACGCGGCATAAGTCAAACCTCCCGCCAAAGTGAGGATTAGGAGCTGCGTCAGGTGACTGATGAATGTATTTCCCCCGCTGGTGAAAGTTTGCACCGAGCTTACTGCCGCAATCATGACCATTGAGGCGATGGCGGGTCGCCAGAAGACTTCGAGCAGCTTAATGAAGCGCAGGTGCAGGATTCTGAACAGGATAAGGAAGTTTACCGGCATGAGCAGCAAGGACACGATGACGGTGGCGTAGGCGGCTCCCATCACGCCATTTTGCATGGCTCCCCATACCAGTGCAGGCAATAGCGTTGCGGCATGAAAAACCGCAAGCAGGGTCAGAATACGGGGGCGGCCCAGAGCAAGAAAAATTGAGCCTTTATTGGTTTGCAGCGACTGGGTGAGCCCGGCTATAGCGAGGAGCTGGATCAGGGGGATGGTCGCCAGCCATTTTTCGCCCAGCATGACGTGCACCAGCGGGTCGGCGACGAGAGCGATCCCGGTGCATACAGGTAGCGCAACCAGCGCTATCGCAGCAAATACGTTTAAATAGCCTTGCCGCAATATTTCCAGATCATGCGCCATTTTTGCGTAGCCCGGAAAAATGGCGCGGTTGATGGGAGCGACCAGATCGGTGGAAGGCAGATTGGATATTTCGTACGAGAGCGAGAATAAGCCTAATGCGTTGGCGCCGGTGATTTTACCCAGGATGAAACTGGCCGACTGATGATTGGCGAAAAACAGCAGATTATTGATAAACAGCCATTTGGAAAAATGAAACAATTCATTTTTGACCGCAAGCGACAGTCTGGGCCGGTACGGCTGCAACCAGAAACTGAACAGGACGCCCATGAATCGCGACACCAGCATTCCGCCGATCAATGCCCAGTAATTCCTTAACCAGAAAGCCATCGCCATGGTGACGACAAATGAAATGATTTTTTTTGCCAGCTGAAAATTGAAATCTTTATGAAATTCAAGATCTTTACGAAATGCGACGATGCCGATATTTTCGAATCCCTGTATCAGGGTTCCCAAGGCGAGCAGCTGAATGATCAAAACCAGCCGGTGATCGCTATAAAAGTGAGCGACCGATGGCGCGATCGCAAACAGCAATACTCCCTGAATCAGCGCTGCGATGATATTCATGGTCCACGCCGTATCGTAATGATTGCGACCGGCGTTCTGGTTATTGATCAGCGTGACATCCAGACTGAATGCTCCCAGCAGTTCGACGGCGCCTATGATGCTCATCGCCATAGCCACCAGGCCGAAATCGGTCGGGATGAGCAATCTTGCCAGGAACACGGTACTGATCAGGCCTATTCCGCGTACCGCAAACCTGAGCAGTATCATCCAGAATGCACCTTTGGCCATATTTTTATTAATGGCTTTCATGTTTATGATCCCTTGTTCATTGCTATGCTACGGCGAAAGAGCTGCAGTTGTCCCTGACTGATTTCCTCCCAGCCGTACCGGGCGGCGTGTTGCCGGGTCAAAGCGCGGGAAGGCGGGGAGGCCAGCAAGTTCGTGACGGCATCCGCCAGCGCTTGCGGGCTGCGGTCGCGCATCAGCAGACCCGCCGCCGGATCGGTGATGACTTCGGGCGTCCCTCCGACGGCGGTGGCGACGACGGGAGTGCCGCAGGCCATGGCTTCGAGCAGTACATTGGCCCAGCCTTCGCGGCTGGACGCCAGTACCATCGCGTCCGCGGCGCTGTAAAATTCGGGCAGTTTTGCTTGCGGAAGATTGCCCAGAAAACTTATCCGGCTTTCCACGCCCAGATCGGCAGCCAGTTTTTGCAAAGATTGTTGTTCCGGCCCTTCGCCGGCTATCGCCAGATGTACGCCAGGCAGTAATGCCAGAGCGCGCAGGGTGATATCGTGGCCTTTTGACGGCACGAGATTGCCCACCGACAGCAGCAGCGGTCCGGTCACTCCCAGTGCGGCGCGCTGTACGGCCCGATCCATCGGGCGGAAAAAATCAAGATCGACGCCGTTTCTCAGTACAGTGATTTTTTTTTGCGTCCGCGCCGAGAGCAATCAGTTTGTCGCGCAAGGCGGCGCTGACGGTAATGATGGCCGCAGCTTGCCGTGTTGCCCACAGTATCATTTTGCGCGGATAGGCATAGTCCGGAATCAGATTTACATCCGTGCCCCGTGCCGAGATGACCACAGGCTTGTTCAATCGCTGCCCGAGTAAAGCGGCCGCTACCCCGTCCGGATAAAAATAATGCGCGTCGATCAGATCGAAATCCTCACCCTGACGGATCCGCTGCTGCAACAGCGGCAGACAGGCCGCGGCAATCGCCCGGGGCGCGAGATTCATGCCGATTTTAGGTAACAGCAGATAGCGCGGATGCACCGAAGGAATCTGATAGCGGTTTTCTGTGCGCGGCACCTGCGCAAACCGGGCGTAATGGCCGAAACGGGGATGAGTAAAAGGAAACCAGGGCACCGGCGCCATGACCGACGGTACGACCTGACCGGTACCGATTAACTGGCGCAACCGGGTTTCCACGAATATCCCGTGCCTGGGCATGACGGCATTGGGATATAGCGTGCTGAACGTCAGCAATTTGATCGGGGCGTCGTCAGGCATGGGATCTGCCGTTGAGCAGCGCTTGATAAATGGCGGAATAGCGCCCGACGCTGGCGGTCCAGTTGCGGGTTTGCTCGACAAACTGCCGTCCTGCGTTGCGATAGGTCTGCCAGCTGTTCGAATCGCCGAGCAAGGCAAGCGTTTTTTCTGCCAGATCGCGTGCATTGCCGGCCTTGAACAGTACCCCGGTTCTGCCGTCTTCAATCAGTTCGTGGTGTCCGCCGACGTCGGATGCGATCAGCAGTTTTCCTTGCGCCATGGCCTCCAGCGGTTTGAGCGGGGTGACCAGTTCGGTCAGGCGCATGGACAAGCGCGGATAGATCAGGATGTCGATCAGATTATAATAATCCTGTACGGTCTGGTGCGGTACGCGTCCGGTAAAAATAACGCGGTGAGCGATGCCCAGTTGCTGCGCCATTTGTTTGAGCAGCGCTTCCTGCGGGCCGCCGCCGACCAGCAGCACGAATACATCCGGTGCTCGGGCTAAAATTTCCGGTAGCGATTCCAGCAGCAAGCCCAGACCTTCGTAGGCGTAAAACGAGCCGACAAAGCCCAATACGCGGCCGCCGTTCAGTCCCAGCTGCGTTTTCAGCTGCATGTCGGCCACACCGCCCGATTGAAAGCCGGCTATGTCCACCGCATTGGGGATAACCGTTACCTTGTCGCTGGCAATGCCGCGGGCGACGATATCCCGCCGCAAACCTTCGCAAATGGTAGTGACGGCGTCGGCCCGTTTAAAAGCCCAGGTTTCCAGCAAGCGGGTAATGCGATAGCGCAGGCTGCCTTCGGCGGTAGTGCCGTGATCCACCGCGGCGTCTTCCCAGAATGCGCGGACTTCATACACCACAGGAATGTTGTAGCGTTTTCCGATGCGGATGGCGGGCAGCGCATTCAGTACCGGAGAGTGGGCATGGAGGATATCGGGCCTGACTTCCCGCACCACTTCGTCCAGACGCTGTTCCAGCCCGCGCATCAGCGCCAGCTGGTTGAATACCGGCAGTCTGGAGGGCAGTCCCGTGGCTGGTGCCGTGCGGTAGAAATCCCAGCCGTCGACGTTTTCCTGCTGGACTGTACAGCCGGTCTGCTTTTCGCTGGTGAGATGGAAGGTTTCCCAGCCCAGCGCGCGTTGAGCGCGCAGGATGGAGAGCGTGCGAAAGGTATAGCCGCTGTGCAAAGGCAGCGAATGGTCCAGTATATGCAGTATGCGCACGTCAGCCTGCGCTTTCTTCGGCATTGCGCAGAAAGGATTCGAACATCAGCAGCGACCATAACGGAGCGCTGTAATCGCGCCTGCCCGACTGATGCTCGTCTACCAGATGGATCAGGTAGCGCTGGTTGAATAAACCGCTGTCCAACATCCTGGCGCCCAGCACCGATTGCCGGACCCGTTCTTGCAAAGGCCCGCGGAACCAGTTGGCCAGAGGGACTGCAAAACCCATTTTCGGGCGATATAAAATATCGTCGGGCAAGTAATCGGCCAGCGATTTCTTGAATATATATTTGCCTTCGCTACCATGCAGTTTGTAATCGGGAGGAAGGCCGGAAACCCATTCCACAAACTGGTGGTCCAGCAGAGGAACGCGCACTTCAAGAGCGTGAGCCATGCTGGCCCGGTCTACTTTGGTCAGGATGTCGCCGGGCAGATAAGTTTTCATGTCCAGATATTGAATCAGCGACAAAGGATGATCGGTAGGGGATCTGGCTGCATGACCTTGTAATACTTCGACCGCGCGATAGCCTTGCAGGCTTTGCTGAAAGCTGGGGCTGAACAAGGACTTGCGCATGTCATCGCTGAGCAGCGACACGCTGTGAAAATACGCTGCGACGCTATCGCGCGCGAGAGCCTGGAACGTGGTTTTGGCGCGGAAAATTCTGGGCGCCCAGTCGGCTTTGGGATACATGCGACCCATCAGACCGAACAGCGGCCGCCGAATGCCGAGCGGAAGCCGCGAGCGCATTTTTTCTTCCATCATGTGGAA
>DAIETB010000082.1:0-4523 GCA_027345925.1 Sulfuriferula sp. | reverse complement strand
AGGTAAGCGCACCCGAAAGATTGGTGGTTCCATAAGGAACGGAGTAGACACCGGGAGCGAGAATCCCTGCAAGACTGAGGTCCGAAGGCAATGTCCTGCCCGCCCCCAGAGATCCTAGATCAGTGATTGCGGTGGTAAGCTCGCTCTGGGCCGATTGCGCCATCGCGGTGCCTGCCTGAACTTCTCCTCCGGTTACCTGCGGGTCTGACACCGCAACTCCGGGCGAGGAGTTAAACCCGGTGATTGCATTAGCGCCTCCACTCGACCATACACCCACATTCCCGCTGATGTCGCTGGTCGGAACATTGGTTACTGCTGACGCACCCAGAACCGTAAACGTCGTCAAATCCGGCCCCAGGATCGATGACGCCCCCGCCGGAGCCGCACTGCAAAAAATTCCAGCTATCGTCACGGACAGCAGGGGCCGGCATTTTGATAATTTCATCATACATTCCTTCATTATGGATCGTTGTGCATCATTTAAACTTCGTCCGTAAGGAGGAATGTTACTAACAAGCGGACATGGAACTTGACAGTGAGAATAACCGTCTCATGATTTTAATATAGAGCAAAAATCGTGCCAAATTGCAACAAGCTTGTTTTAGCATACAATATTATCGAATGCGGCGAGGAAACTATCGAGAGTGTAAGATTTATCGACGTTATTGATTGCTTTCCGAATAAAATATGGCGGTCTGGTGTCGTTTCTAGGATAATAATAAATCTTACGCACTGACAGATTATCATGACTCTACAAAGCTATCTGCTCATCCTGATCGGGACGGTATTCGTCAATAACATCATCATGTCCAAGATTCTGGGTTTATGTCCGTTCATGGGCGTTTCCAAAAAACTGGAAACCGCCATCGGCATGGGGGCAGCGACGACATTCGTCCTGACTTTGGGCTCCGGCACCAGTTACCTGATCAATCACTATCTGCTCGGTACGGAGCTAAGCTATCTGCGTACCCTGTCGTTTATCGTCGTAATCGCCGGTATCGTCGGGTTTACTGAAATGTTCGTGCGCAAAACCAGTCCGGTACTATTCCGGGTACTGGGAATCTATTTGCCGCTGATTACTACCAATTGCGCCGTATTGGGCATTCCCTTGCTGAATGTGCAGGCGCAGCATAATTTCACCCAGTCCCTGTTCTTCGGTTTCGGCGGTTCCGTCGGCTTTACGCTGGTACTGATTCTGTTCGCCGGCATACGCGAACGGCTGGACGGTGCCGACATGCCGGCCGCTTTTCGCGGCAGTAGCATCGCCATGGTCACAGCCGGTATCATGAGTCTCGCGTTCATGGGTTTTGCCGGAATGGTAAAATAAAGTGCTTTCTGCCATTTTAGTCATGTCCGGCCTGGCGATATTGCTGGGGGCGGCGCTCGGTTACGCTGCGGTCAAATTCAAGGTTAAAGAAGATCCGATGGTCGAGCAAATCGACGCCATCCTGCCCCAGACACAATGCGGACAATGCGGATTTCCTGGCTGTAAGCCTTATGCGGAAGCAATGGCTACCGGGAAGGCCGATATCAATCAATGTCCGCCGGGCGGCGAAGAAGGCATACGCAAGCTGGCGGCCTTGCTCGGGGTCGAATTCAAGCCGCTGAACGCCGAACATGGCGAACCGAAACCCAGATCGCTGGCGGTGATCGACGAAAACACCTGCATAGGTTGCACGCTATGCATCCAGGCATGCCCGGTCGACGCCATCCTCGGTGCGGCGAAACAGATGCATACCGTAATCGCCGGCGAATGTACCGGTTGCGAACTGTGCGTTGCTCCCTGTCCGGTCGACTGCATCAGCATGGTACCGATAGCGGAAAACGTTGCCACCTGGAAATGGAAATATCCTTTGATACCATTAAAAGCAAGCCATTGACCCTCCCATGAATCGTCCTATCTATCATTTTCATGGCGGCGTGCATCCCGAAGAACACAAACAGGTTTCCACGCAATTTCCGATCCGGATGGCGCCCGTTCCGCAGCAGATTTTCGTCCCCTTGCGCCAGCACATCGGCGAACCGGCCAGACCGTGCGTTGTCGTCGGCGATTATGTACGAAAAGGACAAATCATCGCCAAGGCCGACGGCTATATCTCGGTAGCGGCGCATGCACCGACTTCTGGTACCGTCACCGCCATTGCTCTGCATCCCGTTCCGCACCCTTCCGGCCTGAGCGATCCCTGCATCCAGATTACGCCCGACGGTCTGGACGTCTGGACAGATCGCACGGCCATCGATTACCGCAACACCAACATCAGCACCTTGCGCAACCATCTGCGCGACATGGGCATCGCCGGACTGGGCGGTGCCGCGTTTCCGACCTTTATCAAGCTTAACCCCGGCGCTACGCAAACGGTTAAAACGCTGCTGCTGAACGGTGGCGAATGCGAGCCGTGGATCAGTTGCGACGACATGACCATGCGCGAGCGCGCCGCTGAAGTGCTGCAAGGCGCGGCAATCATGCGCTGCATGCTGCATGCAGAAACCGTACTGGTCGGCATCGAAGACAATAAACCGCAGGCCGTCGCAGCCATGCAGGAAGCCGCCCTGCAGTGCGAGTTTCCGGTTGAAATCATCGTAGTGCCTACGCTCTACCCCAGCGGCGGCGCAAAGCAGATGATCAAACTCGTTACCGGACTGGAAGTACCGTCGGGCGGACGCTCCACCGACATCGGCGTCGCCACGTTCAATATCGGCACTGCCTATGCGGTACACCGCGCGATCAATCACGGCGAACCGCTGATTTCGCGCGTCGTCACGATTACCGGCAACGTCGGCCAGGCACAGAATTTCGAAGCACTGATCGGTACGCCGATCCGGGAACTGCTGGCGCTGACCGGCGACTCACCCGATCCGGTAACAGGTTATCTGATGGGGGGGCCGATGATGGGAATAGAGCTCGCCGAAACCGGCGTCCCGGTGGTCAAAGCCACCAACTGCATACTGGTGAAATCCGCCCGGCTGTTTCCGCCTCCGCCGCGAGCGCTGCCGTGCATACGCTGCACCCGTTGCGCAGACGCCTGCCCCGCCGAACTTCAGCCGCAGGAACTGTACTGGCATTCGCGCAGCAAAAATTTCGACAAAGCACAGGATTATCAGTTGTTCGACTGTATCGAATGCGGTTGTTGCAGTTATGTCTGCCCCAGCCATATTCCGCTAGTACAGTATTACCGCTACGCCAAAAGCGAAATTTCCGCCAAAGAAAAAGAACAGCAAGCCGCCGATCACGCCCGTATCCGCCACGAATCCCGCCTGATGCGCATAGAACGCGAACAGCGCGAGCGCGCCGAAAAACTCGCCCTGAAAGCGGCGGTCAAGGCAGAACCAGCTCCGGCAGGCCCCGCCGATCTTGCAAAAAAAGCGGTGATACAGGCTGCTATCGACCGCGCCAAAATCCAGCAGGCCGACAACGCGACCACCAATACTTCCTCAGAATAACGCGACCCTATCCCACCATGCTATCTTCTCCTTATATCAGCGAACAAAGCAGCGTGTCCGTCATCATGCTCAAGGTGATGCTCGCACTGATTCCCGGCATTGCCGCTTACGTCTGGTATTTCGGTCCGGCGATTCTGGTCAGTCTGGGCGTGGCCAGTGTCGCCGCCCTGGTTTTTGAGGCCGCTGCCGTCACGATGCGCGGCTGGCCGGTACGGCCGGTATTGCTGGACGGGAGCGCGCTGGTTACCGCCTGGCTGCTGGCGTTGTCGATACCGCCTATCGCACCGTGGTGGCTGACCGTAGTCGGCGTATTCTTTGCCATTATCGTAGCGAAGCATTTATACGGCGGTCTGGGCAACAATATATTCAATCCGGCGATGGTCGGCTACGCCGTACTGATTATCTCTTTTCCTGTCCAGATGACGCACTGGCCCGCCCCGCTCACACTGAGCAGCCATCATTTGAACCTGCTCGAATCTGCACAATATATTTTCGGCAATCATTTGCCCGACGGTGAAAAAATCGATGCGATCAGCAGCGCTACGCCACTCGACACGCTGCGCACTCAGCTGCATCTGCACCGCTCCGTCGCCGATATCGAACAGATGCCCATATTCGGCTATTTCGCCGGCAAGGGCAGCGAAACGGTTGCGCTGATGTTCCTGCTGGGCGGTCTTTATTTATGGCTGACCCGCATCATAACCTGGCATATTCCGCTGGCCCTGCTTGCAGCTCTGGCGCTGATCGCCGCGATTTTCCATCTCGTTGATCCGCAACATTATGCCGGTGCCTGGTTTCATCTGATCGCCGGAGGCACCATCCTGGGCGCATTCTTTATCGCTACCGATCCGATATCAGGCGCGACGACGCCCCGGGGCAAGCTCGTCTTCGGCGCCGCCATCGGATTGCTGATTTTCCTCATCCGCGAATTCGGCGGGTACCCCGACGGCGTCGCCTTCGCCGTATTGCTGATGAACATTGCAGTGCCGCTGATCGACGCCTACACCCAACCGCCGGTCTACGGCCATAAAGGGGTGAAAAAATGATCCCGCTGCTGCGATCGATCGCCAAATCGGCAGGCA
>DAIETB010000204.1:0-9136 GCA_027345925.1 Sulfuriferula sp. | reverse complement strand
TGATACCACTCCTTTTTATGGGTACGCTGCTGCGCCGGCAGAATTTCGACGAATTCGCCGATCTCGGCACGCATGAAACTCCAGGCCCGTTGCAGATGGCGTATCAGCGAATGCGATTTATATTGAGTCAGCACGCCTATCCGCCTGAGCCCGGAATTGACGCAATTCGACAAGGCGAAATCGATGATGCGATATTTCCCGCCGAACGGCACCGCAGGTTTGGCGCGCCATGCCGTCAGATTTTTCAGGCGCGAACCTTCGCCGCCGGCCAACACTAGAACCAAGGTCCTGCGCGTGAATTCGGTGACCATTTTCGGCTCTGTATAATAGCGATATAATTTTTCTTGTTCTGATTTCGTTATTGTCATTACTCGTCTCCTTCATCACTCTCGCTAAATCATTTCATTGCAATTTGTACCGCTCCTAATACGCCCAGCCTCGGTTCGGTAATCAGATAAACAGGAATGCCGCGGACCAGCTCGGCCATCCGGCCTTTGTCCGCCGCCTGACACACGAATTTTTCTGTCGCCAGCCATGCTTGTAAATGAATCGCCATACCTCCGGCGATATATAATCCACCTTGCGGTCGATACAGCAAAGCCAGATTACCTATCCACGCGGCATAAATATCGCCAAATAATTGTACGGTATCACACGCAACGCGTTCTTGCTGCAATGCGGCAGCCTGAATTTGGCTTGCACTTAATAAATGTTCGGCAGCGCGTCCGTGATTCAGTTCGTAATTGAATGCATATAAGGCCTCAAGACCGGCACCCGAGAGCACGCGCTCCCACGAAACATGCGCATGCTTTTGCCGCAACCATTGCAGTAATTCGTTTTGTTGTGAATTGGCAGGAGCAAAATCGACGTGACCGCCCTCGCTGGCAAACGTCTGATACGTTCCATGCTCGTCGGTCTGCATCCAGGCCAGCCCCAGACCGGTACCGGCACCGGTAATGACACGCGTTGCGCCGAGACGGACCAAGCCGGGATTAAGTACGATCAAGTCGGTTTTTTGCAAAACTTCCACACCGGCGGCAGCCGCCTGAAAGTCATTGACGAAACGGACCTCGGCGATACGCAGTTCACCGGCTAACGCATCGGCGTCGACTGTCCAGTTTAAATTGGTTAATTCGACACGTCGCTGATTCAATGGCCCCGGCAAAGCGAGGCATAACAGATCGGGAGGTGATTCGCGCCGGGCATCCTGCATGAATTGGCGCAACAGGGCGCTTGCGTCGGCAAAGCGAGCGCTTTCGTAATTGCGTTCGAACAATATCTTCGGCGGCTGCAGATATGTCCGGGCTACCCATATCAAACGGCTTGTGGTTCCTCCGATATCGCCGGCAATCAGGCTCAGAATTTTCGTTTCAAGCAAATTCCGGCTATCTTGCCATTGTTTCATCCGCCGCATAAAAACCTCATGTTCTGCTGCCGCAAAGCTTGCCGTCCGTTATGAGAGCAGTCTTAAAGCCGTCAGGCTATCATTTTAAATTGCTTTGCGCATCCGTAATACAACTTTTCGCCCCAAATTACTATTATAGCGGGGAGGTATGGCCATTTTCCGCTTAAAACCTCCGGCTCGAATTAATACCCGTACCGGCAGTCGATGGTAATATCGTAAACATGCCGACGCGATTTTGCCATCGCTTTCCGGTTTACGGATTCAGAACAGAATGGATGTATGTTTGAAATTAAAACCATTGTTATATTTATAGCGACCGCCATAGCTGAAATCGCGGGCTGTTATCTACCCTATCTCTGGCTACGGCAATCCGGTTCGGCGTGGCTGCTGGCTCCTGCCGCCTTTGCGTTGATGCTGTTCGTCTGGCTGCTAAGCTTGCATCCGGTTGCGGCCGGCCGTGTTTACGCCGCGTATGGCGGAATCTATGTGGCGGTGGCGCTGGCCTGGCTGTGGGCGGTAGACGGTATACGACCAACTATCTGGGATGTCGCAGGCGCCACCCTGACCGTATGCGGGATGCTGGTTATCCTATTTTCGCCCCGTCAGTCATGAATCGAGCTTGTCCAGCCTCCTGGCGGTTATCGCTCAGTCGGCATCAGCGGGACTGTTCAGAACGCGATAAATCACCTCTGGATTGAACCCCCGCGTCTGCAAAAAACGAATTTGTTGCGCACGCTCTTTAGCCGTTGCGGCCGCTGCGCCGAATTTTTTTTCCCATACCGTACGCGCACGTTCCATCTCCGTGGTTTTTAACGTCTCCAGCGCAATTTCTATCAGCGTTTCTGCGACGCCCTGCTCGCGCAATTCGTACACGATTTTCCGGTTGCCGTAACGCGACTGGCGCGCATGGACCAGTTGTTCTGCGTAGCGCGCATCGGAGAGCCAGCCGCGGTTTTCCAGCTCGTCCAGCAATTGCGCCAATTCCGCTTCATCGGCGCTGTGTGCCGACAGTTTCCGGCCCAGTTCGACCCGACTGTGTTCGCGCCGAGCCAGTGCATCGAGCGCACGGGCTCGCAGCAACTTATCCATGACCGACCCGGTTAAATTTCTTCTTCCGCTACGATGTCGGCAATGAAAGCGGTATGAGGAACGATACCGATAACCGTACGTACCTTGTTTTCGATCTCGCGCGCGATTTCCGGATGTTCGCGCAGATAATCGCGCGCATTATCTTTGCCCTGCCCGATTTTTTCGCCGTTATAGGCGTACCAGGCACCGGCTTTATCGACGATTTTGTTCGCCACGCCCAGTTCGATAATCTCGCCTTCGCGCGAAATTCCTTCCCCGTACAGAATATCGAATTCGGCTTGTTTGAATGGTGGCGCGACTTTATTTTTAACGACTTTGACCTTGGTTTCCGAACCGATGACCTCTTCGCCTTTTTTGATCGCGCCGGTACGGCGTATATCCAGCCGAACAGACGCGTAGAATTTCAGCGCGTTGCCGCCGGTCGTGGTTTCCGGATTACCGAACATGACGCCGATTTTCATCCGTATCTGGTTGATAAATATAACCAGAGTGTTTGTGCGCTTGATATTGCCGGTCAATTTACGCAAAGCCTGGCTCATCAGCCGCGCCTGCAGACCCATGTGCGAATCGCCCATTTCGCCTTCGATCTCGGCCTTGGGCGTCAGCGCCGCGACCGAATCGATCACCACGATGTCGACGGAACCGGAGCGCACCAGCATATCGGCAATCTCCAGTGCCTGCTCGCCCGTATCGGGCTGCGATATCAGCAGATCCGAGACATTCACGCCCAGTTTTTGGGCGTATTGAGGATCGAGCGAATGCTCGGCATCGATAAACGCGGCGATGCCGCCCAGTTTTTGCATCTCCGCAATCACCTGCAGGGTCAGCGTGGTTTTACCCGACGATTCCGGGCCGTAGATTTCGACGATGCGGCCGCGAGGCAAGCCGCCCACGCCCAGTGCGATATCCAGTCCCAGCGATCCGGTCGACACGACCTGGATATCGTTAACCACTTCGCCGTCGCCCAACCGCATGATAGAGCCCTTGCCGAAACTTTTTTCGATCTGTGACAAGGCTGCTGCAAGCGCTTTGCTTCTGTTTTCATCCATGTTTATTTCCTTTTGTGTAGCGTGTCTGTAACTAAATTATGGAACCAATGATGATGCCTGCTTTTGATGACTGTATTAAGACAAGAACTCTATTATGCCGCGTAAGGCAGCCGCCACCGATCGGGCGCGAATCTCGCTCCGGTCACCGCCGAATCTGCATGTCGTTGCCAGCCGGGAACCATCGGTCGCAGCCCAGGCGAGGCAGACAGTGCCGACCGGTTTTTGCGCCGTGCCGCCGCCGGGCCCGGCAATCCCCGATATCGACACAGCCATATTCGCCGTACTGTGCCGCAATGCCCCCAACGCCATTTCGCCGACCGTAGCTTCGGACACCGCGCCCCACCGATCCAGCGTATTTTCCGCGACACCTAACATTTCGCGCTTAGCCTCGTTGGTATAAGTAATAAAACCGCGCTCGTACCACGCCGAACTGCCCGGAACGGCCGTCATGACCATGCCTACCCAGCCGCCGGTGCACGATTCCGCCGTCGCCAGCCTGAAGCCACGCTGCAGCAAGATTTTTCCGGTTTCTTCCGCCAGGCGATACAAGGCAGCGTCGTCGGGTTTCATCTCAGCCAATATTTGATTCCTTCCAGTACCAATAGCGTATAAATCGCCGCCAGTCCGTCGTCAAGCATGACGCCATAGCCGTTTTTGAATTTCGCGTCGAACCAGCTTATCGGAAACGGCTTCCAGATATCGAACAGCCGAAACGCGATAAACGCCACAGCGATCCAGAGCGCGCTGACAGGCGTAAAGAGCAGCACACACCAGAAAGCCACGATTTCATCCCAGACTATGCCACCATAATCCGCCACGCCCAGATTACGCCCGGTAAGATCGCAAATCCAGATCCCGGCAACGGCGGCCAGAATGATCGCGCCGTATAGCAGACTCGCCGGCAACAACGCAGCCAGCAAGTAATACAACGGGATGGCAGCCAGCGTACCAAACGTTCCGGGCGCGACCGGAGCGAGGCCGCTGCCGAAGCCGAAAGCAAAAAAATGCGCCGGATGCCGAAAAATAAAACGCCAGTCAGCTCGCAAAATGGTCAAACCCCGTTATTGCCGGCGTCATGACCCGGCCTTTGCTATCGAACAGCCGCAAACCCGACGCGCCGACGATACGGCCGATAGCAGTCAGTCTTACATCGAGTCTGGCACCGATAGCTAGAATTTCGGCCTCCACTCCGGCGGGCGCGGTAAAACACAGCTCGTAATCGTCACCGCCCGCCAGCGCGCAACGATCGAATAATGGGTGACGCTTCAGTTCGCGCACTATCGGGCTCAGCGGCAATTGCTCGTAATCCAGCGCGGCTCCGCACTCCGAGCGCACTAAAATATGTCCCAGATCCGACAGCAAACCGTCCGAAATGTCGATCGCACTCTGCGCCAGTCCGCGCAACGCCAGTCCCAGCGCAACGCGCGGAACCGGCGTATGCAAGCGCATTTCCAGCACCGCTCGTTGCGCTGCGTCCAGTTCCGCCCGTCCTTGCAGCGCCGCCAATGCGAAAGCGGCATCGCCCAGAGTACCCGAGACCCAGACGGTATCGCCGACCTGTGCCCCGTCTCGCCGCAGCGCCGAATCAAGCGGCACTTCGCCGATAACCGTCAGCGTCAGACTGAGTTTGCCGCGCGTGGTGTCGCCGCCGACCAGACTGATTCCATACTCCCCGGCACAACGATATAACCCCTCAGCATACGCCGCCAGCCAGAGTTCATCGACGGCAGGCAGGGTCAGCGCCAGCGTCGCCCAGCGCGGCTGCGCGCCCATTGCGGCCAGATCCGACAGATTCACCGCCAGCGACTTCCAGCCCAGCAATGCCGGATCGGCACCGGTAAAAAAATGCACGTCGCTCACCAGCGTGTCGGTAGAAACAGCCAACAGCATGCCCGCCTCCGGTTGCATCAAAGCGCAATCGTCGCCGCCGCCCAATACCGCATTCGGTGCGGGACGGGAAAAAAAACGCCGGATCAGATCGAATTCGCTAGTCATGCGTACCTGCCGGCAGACTGCTAGCGGCGCGGCTTGTTCACTTCGTCGCCACGTACGGACGCAGCCAGCTTGTCCATGACGCCGTTGACGTATTTGTGTCCGTCGGTGCCGCCGAACGTTTTGGCCAGTTCTACCGCTTCGTTGAGCACTACCCGATACGGCACTTCCGGATGACGCAATAATTCCTCGGCGCCGAGCAGCAGTATCGCATGTTCGACCGGACTCAATTCGGCTATGCTGCGATCCACAAATTCGCTCAATTGCCGGTCGAGCGCTTCGTTGCCGTCGACGACGCCTGTGAGCAGAGCCTGAAACATCTTCTCGTCTATTCCGGCAAAGCCGTCCTGCTCGCTCAATTGCTTTACCAGACCGGCGACCGGCTGTTTGTTCAGCAGCCACTGATAAATCCCCTGCACCGCGAATTCGCGAGCCTTACGCCTGTTTCCGCTCATAATGTTTTCAACAAGTTAGCCATTTCAATTGCGCAGGCAGCCGCTTCAGCACCTTTAGTTGCAGTGCGTATCCAGGCTTGTTCATCGCTATCGGTCGTAAGCACACCGTTCGCCACCGGCACTCCGGTGTCCAGCTGAACCCGTGTAATGCCGCTCGCCATTTCGTTGGAAACCAGCTCGAAATGATACGTATCGCCGCGCACGACGGCACCTATCGCTACCAGCGCGTCGAATTTCCCGCTCATCGCCATTTTCCGTGCCACCACCGGAATTTCAAGCGCTCCCGGCACGGTTGCAAGCAAGGTATTCTCCGGCTTGACGCCGTATTTGGCGAGCGCATGTGCGCAGGCAGCCAACAGACTATCGCAGATATCGCGGTTAAACCGGCTCATCACGATACCTATCCTTAAAGCGTTGCCGGTCAGATTGACCTCCAGCTCATTGATTCCGTCATAACTTGCCATGCTTGATCCTTATTGTGTGACCATTATCGTAAAATTGCCACGGCAATCATCCTGCTTCGTCAAAACCCGTTACTTCCAGATTAAAACCCGTTAACGAAGGCATTTTACGCTGCGCGGCCAATAAACGCATTTTTCCTACGCCCAGATCTTTCAATATCTGTGCACCGATGCCGTAATTGCGCGCATCCCATTTCGGCGCAAGCTTCGGAGCCGTTCCGGGTATCGCGTGCGCAAGCAGGTCGGCAGCGGTCTCCGGCCGATGCAGCAGGACGATCACACCCTTGCCCACCTCTGAAATTTTTTGCAGCGCACGGTTTACGCTGTAGGCATGCTCAGAGCTGTCCAGTTCCAGAACGTCTATCACCGAAACCGGTTCATGTACGCGCACCAGGGTTTCCGCACTGGACGTAATGTCGCCCTTGCTCAACGCCAGATGCGCCGCACCCGAAATTTTCTCGCGGTATGCGACCAGCCGGAACTCGCCGAACGCTGTACCGATCGTCCGGTGACCGACGCGCTCGATCAGGCTTTCGTTCTGGCTGCGATAATGAATCAGGTCTGCGATAGCGCCGATTTTCAGGCCATGCTCGCGCGCATACTCGATCAAATCGGGCAGGCGCGCCATGCTGCCGTCCTCGTTAAGAATTTCACAAATCACTGCCGCCGGCTCCAGGCCGGCCATTCCGGCCAGATCGCACCCTGCTTCGGTATGGCCGGCCCTGATCAGCACGCCGCCCGGTTGGGCGCGCAAAGGAAAAATATGCCCGGGCTGGACGATATCGGTCGCTTTGGCGTGTTTGGCTACGGCGGCCTGAATGGTACGGGCGCGGTCTGCGGCGGAAATTCCGGTCGTCACGCCGCTCGCCGCTTCGATTGAAACCGTAAAGGCCGTACTGTGCGGTGCCTGATTATCCGCCACCATCTGGCGCAAATCCAGCTGTTTGCAACGTTCGTCGGTCAGGGTCAGGCAAATCAGTCCGCGGCCGTGTCTAGCCATGAAATTGATCGCTTCGGGCGTGGCGAATTCGGCAGCCATGTCCAGATCGCCTTCGTTCTCGCGATCTTCCTCATCGACCAGGATTACCATTTTTCCGGCTTTAATATCCGCGACGATTTCTGCAATAGGACTTAAATTCATTTAAACCGCCTTGTCCTGATAATAATTCAAAATACGCTCGGCGTAGCGGGCCATCATATCGACTTCGAGATTGACCCGGCTCCCCGCCTTTAAATTGGCCAGATTGGTTTCGATCAACGTATGCGGGATCAGGTTGATACTGAAATCGGCCTCAGTCACCCGATTAACGGTCAGACTGACGCCATCGACCGTCATCGACCCCTTGGTCACGATAAAATGCATAATCTCGCCAGGCGCGCGTATAACCAGCTCCATACAGTCGCCCGCCGGCATAAAACTCGTCACCACGCCGACGCCATCGACATGCCCCGATACCAGATGCCCTCCCAACCGGTCGGACAGACGCATTGCTTTTTCCAGATTCACTGCGGCATCCTGCGGAAAACCCGCGCTGCAACGGAATGTTTCGGCCGAAACATCGACGCCGAAGCCGTTCGCAGACAGGTCGACCACCGTCAGGCAGACGCCATTACAGGCTATCGAATCGCCCAGACCGACATCGCTCAAGTCTAGCTTCCCGGCCTGTATCGTCAGGCGGGCGTCATCGCCTTTCTGCACGACCGCCGCGACGGTTCCGACCGCCTGAATAATCCCAGTAAACATACACTGTCCTTTTATAATCGAGCCCTTGCACGATGACTCTGCTCGCCGGTTTCGGGACGCACAGCGAACCATCTGCTTTCGGCGGTTTGAGTTCCTCGGCCGCGACTTGACGCAATTTCGTCGCCCCAGCGACCTGCATGCAACGTCAATCCGCTATGTTCAATACCGCCGAGGTATAAACTTCCTGCACGTCGTCGAGCGATTCCAGCGCATCGAGCAATTTCTGCATTTTAATTGCATCTTCGCCCGCAAGTTCGACTTCATTTTGCGGTTTCATGCTGACTTCGCCGTACTCCGCCTTAAATCCGGAGGTTTCCATCGACGCCTTGATCGTATGCAATTCATACGGCGGCGTAATCACTTCGATGCTGCCGTCCTCGTGCGTCAAAACGTCGTCCGCCCCGGCTTCCAGCGCGGCTTCCATTAATGCGTCCTCGTTCAGTCCCGGCGCAAACAGCAATTGCCCGCAATGCAGGAACTGAAACGCCACGCATCCGTCGGTGCCCATATTGCCGCCGAACTTGCTGAAAGCATGGCGCACGTCGGCGACCGTCCGTACCTTGTTGTCAGTCAGACAATCGACCATGACCGCGGCACCGCCGATGCCGTAGCCTTCATAGCGGATTTCTTCGTAATTCACCCCTTCCAGATCGCCGCAACCGCGTTTGACTGCACGCTCGACGGTATCTTTGGGCATATTGGCGTCAAACGCCTTGTCCATCGCCAGCCGCAATCGGGGATTAGTTCCCGCGTCACCCCCGCCCAATTTGGCTGCAACGGTAATTTCCTTGATCAATCGCGTGAATATCTTGCCGCGTTTCGCATCGGTAGCGGCTTTTTTATGCTTTATATTCGCCCATTTACTATGTCCGGACATACGCAACCCTTTTGGCTTGAGAATAAATTATGGAGACAAAACACTGGATTTTACCACCGGACGC
>DAIETB010000061.1:0-2686 GCA_027345925.1 Sulfuriferula sp. | reverse complement strand
AACTCCGGCCGCAGCCAGCTTGTCGGCATAGTTGCGGCCATCATCGCAGAACGGATCGAAATCCGCCGAGACTCTGCTCGCAGTTGCCGACTGCGCGATGGCAGCGTGGGACGGCCTCATCTCCAGGCATCACGGCGAAGAAGGCTTGTGATAAAAAGACGGCGAAATCACAAAGCGCGCGCCGCCCGCACTGGCAGGGAAACAGCGGGATGCACTCGCTCGATCAGGATTGCGCCGTCGAACGCGACTGTCTTGCCTGTTTAGCGATCAATCGCCATTTCACGCCAATCTAAGCCTGTTCGATATGGCGGTTGTTCAGATAATCGCGAAATTCGTCCGCTACTTCTGGATGCTTTAAGGCGTGTTCGACCATGGCTTTCAAATAGCCTATTTTGCTGCCGCAATCGTAGCGGACGCCGTCGAAGGCGTACGCCAGTACTTGCTGCTCCTTGAGCAATTGCGCGATACCGTCGGTGAGTTGCAATTCGCCGCCGGCGCCGTACGGGATGGTTTCCAGATGATGGAAAATGCGCGGCGTCAAAATGTAGCGACCAACTACGCCCAAGGTCGAAGGCGCGACGCTGGGGTCGGGTTTTTCGACGATCGCATCGACTTTGCTCAATTTTTCCGAAATTTCCTGGGCATCGACGATACCGTAAGAGCCGGTATCTTCGCGTGCGACTTCCTGCACGCCGAGCACGGTACACTGATAATAGCTGAATAAATCCGTCATCTGTTTCATTGCCGGTATTTCGCCGTCGATCAGATCGTCCGCCAGTATCACGGCGAACGGTTCGTTATTCACTACCGGCTTTGCGCATAATACCGCGTGACCAAGCCCCAGGGCTTCTGCCTGACGGATATAGACGCAATTGACATGCGACGGAATGATGCCGCGCACCAGATTCAAGAGTTCTTTTTTACCGCGAGCTTCAAGTTCGGCTTCGAGTTCGTAAGCCTTGTCGAAGTGATCGGGAATTGCACGCTTGCTTCGGCCGGTAATAAAGATAAGATCGGTAATGCCCGCTGAGATTGCTTCCTCCACTGCATATTGAATCAGCGGCTTGTCGACGATAGGCAACATTTCCTTAGGCATCGCCTTGGTTGCCGGCAAGAATCGCGTACCCATTCCGCCTACGGGAAAAACCGCTTTTGTTACTCTCAACATTTCATTCCCCTTGGTATCCACTCAATAGCTCCATAAATTGTGCTTCCTGTAAAATAATAATGTCCAGACTTTGCGCTTTGATGAATTTACTGCCGGGGTCAGTACCCACCAGGACAAAATCGGTCTTTTTCGATACGCTGCCGGTGACCTTGCCGCCCGCAGCTTCAATTCTGGCTTTCGCTTCTTCGCGGCTCAGCGTCGGCAAGGTACCGGTAATAACGAATACCTTACCTTGAACAGGACTGGTTGAATTCGCTGCTGGCGATACTTCGGCAGGCCAGTTTACGCCCGTTTCGACCAGCTTGTTGATCACATCCAGGTTGTGCTGTTCGGCAAAAAATTGCAGCAATGATTTCGCCACCACAGTCCCGACCTCAGGCACCGCTTGCAAAACCTGTTCGTCTGCCGACAACAAATTGGCCAGGGTCCCGACATGCCGCGCCAGATCTTTTGCGGTTTGCTCGCCGACATGCCGAATTCCCAGCGCATAAATAAATCGCGCGAAGCTAGTTTGCTTGCTATGGAGTATCGCTGTCAATAGATTATTCGCCGATTTTTCTCCCATCCGTTCCAGAGTGATCAGACTCTGCATGTCCAGACGATATAAATCTGCCGGATTATGCAC
Organism: Sulfuriferula sp.; assembly: GCA_027345925.1. Lineage (GTDB taxonomy): Bacteria > Pseudomonadota > Gammaproteobacteria > Burkholderiales > Sulfuriferulaceae > Sulfuriferula. The sequence goes on along the minus strand of DAIETB010000061.1, from coordinate 893 downwards.
CAGTCCGGCATCGACCATCTGCTCGATCAATTTTTCGCCTAATCCTTCTATATTCATTGCCTTACGGCTTGAAAAATGCCACAGCGCCTGCTTTCTCTGCGCAGGACAGAACAGGCCGCCGGTACACCGCGCCACCGCTTCACCCGGCAAACGTTCGACATGCGAACCGCAGACGGGGCAAGCCGATGGCATGACAAAATCACGCACTTCGGCGGAACGTTGTAGGATTATCACTGACACCACTTCGGGAATGACGTCTCCGGCTCGTCGTACATTCACCCAGTCGCCGATTTTTATGTCTTTACGCCGTATCTCGTCTTCGTTATGCAAAGTGGCATACGTAACGATGACGCCGCCTACCGCGACGGGCGCAAGACGCGCCACCGGCGTTATGGCACCGGTGCGGCCAACTTGGACTTCGATATCGAGCAAACGGGTGGTCGCTTCCTGCGCGGGAAATTTATGCGCCAGCGCAAACCTGGGCGCTCGGGAAACGAAACCCAGCGTGCGCTGCAAATTCAGATCGTTTACTTTATAGACGACGCCGTCGATCTCGAAAGGCAAGGTTTCGCGCAGAGCGCCGATATGGCGATAATACGCCAGCAAGCCTTCCACGCCCTGCACTACCTGACGCTCTGCAGCCAGCGGAAAATGCCATTCCGCCAGTTGAGCCATTGCGCCTGAGTGCGTTGCGGATGATTTCCGCTCCGTATCCAGCCCCACGGCATAGGCAAAAAAATGTAGCCGTCGCGTTGCTGTGATCTGCGGATTGAGCTGTCGTAATGAGCCGGCCGCCGCATTGCGCGGATTGGCGAATTCTTTGCCGCCTTTTGTTCGCTGAGCCGCATTCAACGCCGCAAAATCTCGTTTCAGCATCAGAACTTCGCCGCGAA
>DAIETB010000057.1:0-7146 GCA_027345925.1 Sulfuriferula sp. | reverse complement strand
TTTGTCGAGTAAGGGTGCGAGCCGGGATTTGGTGCCGTTAATGATCAGTTTCGTCTGTTCCAGATTACGGTCTCGCGCCAAATCGATTTCTGCCGGACTGGTATAGGTATTCAGCAGTGCGGTGTCGTGGCGCTTCTGTTCGGTCTGCGATTGCTGTTCGGCAGCCTGATGCGCTTGCTCCGAAGCTTCGGCAGCACGCTGTTCCGCCGTAGGCGCAGCGGCTTTCTGCTTGACTATCAAGCCGTGTTTGTCGAGTTCGATGTTGGCGTATCCGGCCGCTTGAGCAGGCAGCGAATTCGAATAATGAATTTCGCCCTGCGCGTCTTTCCATTTATAAATATCGGCATGCGCATCGCTGCAGACGGATAACACAAGCAGAATTCCCCACAAACGCCGATCGTGTATTTTCATAAGGATTGGGTTCCATACGTAGCGCGATAGCGCGCAATTGCTATGGCATATTGTTCCATGTTTACGCCGGTTTGCAAATAGGCCAGTAAATCGTCCAGAGTGGCAATGGCAAAAACCGGGATGTTATATAGTGATATAGTTTCCTGCGCTGCGGATAAGTTCCCGGTTCCGCGTTCCATCCGGTCGATGGCGATGATTACCCCCGCAGGAGTGGCGCCGTGGCTGCGGATCAGTTCTATCGATTCCCGTACCGAGGTGCCGGCCGAGATGACATCGTCGATGATGAGGATGCGTCCTTGCAGCGGCGCACCGACGATATTGCCGCCTTCGCCGTGATCTTTGGCTTCTTTACGGTTAAAGCTGTACGGCACGTTTCGTCCGGATCCCGCCAGAGCGATGGCGGTCGACGCGACTAAAGGAATGCCTTTGTAGGCGGGACCGAACAGGACATCGTATTCAATTCCGGCAGCAACGATAGCTTTAGCGTAAAATTCTCCCAGTTGCTTTAAGGCTGTGCCGTCGGCAAACAGGCCGGCATTAAAAAAATAGGGGCTGATCCGGCCGGCTTTGGTCTGGAATTCGCCGAAGCGCAATACGTTCTGCTCTATGGCGAAGCGCAGGAACTGATGTCTGAAATCGAACATGGCAATGAATATGGGAATAATAAAATGCGTATTATAACTGCCAATTTGAACGGTATCCGTTCGGCGGCGAGTAAAGGTTTTTTCGGCTGGATGCAATCTCAGAGTGCCGATTTTGTCTGTGTGCAGGAAATTAAAGCCCAAGCTGGCGATATGCGGGCGGAAATGTTGCGCCCGGACGGGTATCACGGCTATTTTCATTATGCCGAAAAAAAGGGCTATAGCGGCGTCGGAATTTACAGCAAGGTCCCGGCTGACGAAGTGATCGTGGGGCTGGGGATCGCCGACATCGATGCCGAAGGACGCTATCTGGAAGCGCGATTCGGCAATTTGAGCCTGATATCGCTGTACCTGCCTTCCGGTTCCAGCGGCGAAGACAGGCAGCAAGTCAAATTTTCCTTTCTGGAACGATTTTATCCGCATCTCGCAGCGCTCCGAGCCTGCGGCAGGGAAATAGTGATTTGCGGCGACTGGAATATCGCGCACAAAGAAATCGATCTGAAAAACTGGAAATCCAACCAGAAAAATTCCGGTTTTCTGCCCGCCGAACGCGAGTGGCTGACGCAAGTCGTCGACGAGTTGTCTTGGGTGGACGTTTATCGTTTTCTCTATCCGGCCGCCACCGCGGAAGCGTATACCTGGTGGAGCAATCGGGGTCAGGCTTGGGCCAAAAACGTAGGATGGCGTATCGATTATCATCTGGCGACGCCCGGCGTCGCCAATACCGCCGTTGCAGCCACGGTTTACAAAGCCGAGCGTTTCTCCGATCATGCGCCCCTGATCGTGGATTACGATTATGGTTGAACCGGACGTTAACCCGGCAAGCGGCTTGCCGCCGAAACGCAGAGTGCATTCCTGGCTGGGGGCATTTCGCGTATATCGCGATCCGCGCGTGATCGGCATGCTGTTTCTGGGGTTTTCCGCCGGCTTGCCTTTGTTGCTAGTGCTGGGAACCTTGTCGTTCTGGCTGCGCGAGGCGGGGATTGCCCGCGCGACGATCGGTCATATGTCGTGGATCGGACTGGCGTACGGGATAAAATGGTTGTGGGCGCCGCTGGTCGACCGTTTGCCCTTGCCCCTGCTGACCCGATTGCTGGGTCGTCGCCGCGCGTGGCTGTTGCTCGCCCAAACCGGGATTGTTGTTGCGCTTATCGGGATGGCGAATACGGATCCGGCGGTCGATTTTCAATCCATGATCGTATTCGCCCTGGCATTGGCATTCGCTTCGGCGACACAGGATACCGCGCTGGACGCTTACCGGATCGAAGCCATAGACCAAGATAAACAGGGCGCCATGGCCGCGACCTATCAGGCCGGTTATCGATTTGCGATGATTACCGCCGGGGCGGGGGTGCTCTGGATTGCGTCCACCGTGGACAACGCGCCGCACAGTTACGATTTCAGGTCGTGGCATATCGCGTATCTGGCGATGGCGGCCGCTATGCTGGTCGGCATCGTGACCACCCTGCTGATCCGCGAACCGGTATTGCCGCCGAACCGGGTAGCAGCGCAGGAAGCTTCGGAAGTTCATGCATGGCTGGCCGGTAAGGGCTTGCGCGGCAAAATGCTGGCGGCATCGGCATGGGTTTATACGGCGATTCTCAGTCCTTTTATGGATTTCGCGCGCCGTTACGGCTGGCAGGCAGCGTTGATTTTAGCGCTGATCGCGACTTACCGGATTTCGGACATCGTCATGGGCGTAATGAGCAATTCGTTTTATGTGGATATGGGTTATACCAAAGTCGAAGTCGCGACCGTATCCAAAGTTTACGGGGTGGCGATGACGATAGCCGGCGCGGCCTTGGGCGGATTGCTGACGACAAGGATGGGAGTGATGCGGGTTTTGATGCTGGGCGCGGTATTGTCCGCAGGTACGAATCTGCTGTTCGTGCGGCTGGCCGGACTCGGGCATGACCTGTCGGCGCTGGTCGGCACCGTATCGGCGGATAACCTTGCTTCGGGTCTTGCGTCCAGCGCTTTCGTCGCTTATCTTTCGGGGCTGACCAACAGTGCCTATTCCGCCACGCAATATGCGCTGTTCAGCTCGATCATGCTGCTGCTGCCCAAATTTATCGCCGGTTTTTCCGGCGATTTTGTCGATGCCTACGGTTATGCCGATTTTTTTACCGGCACCGCGCTGCTCGGCGTGCCGGTAATAGGTCTGGTCTGGCTGGCGAGCCGATTGCGGCTGCCAAAAGGAGCAAACGGTGGCTGAATTAAGTATTTTTTCGGCATTTCTGGTCGGCTTGCTCGGCGGCGTTCATTGCGTCGGCATGTGCGGCGGTATCGTGACTGCGCTGTCTTTCGCCACTCCGAACGCAAAACCGGGTCTGGCAACGCTGCTGGGCTACAACGGAGGGCGTCTGCTCAGTTACGCTCTGGCCGGAGCGATCGCAGGCGCGGTGGGCGCGAGCACTTTGTTGCTTAACCATTTTTTGCCGGTGTCGCGCGGCTTGTATCTGTTCGCCAATATCATGTTGATATTGCTCGGACTGTATCTGGCAGGATTATCGCGTGCCGTATTATTGCTGGAAAATCTGGGCGCAGGCGTGTGGGCGCGGCTGCAGCCGTTAATGAAACGGCTGATGCCGGTACGCAATGCGCCTCAGGCCGTGCTGGTCGGAATGATATGGGGCTGGTTGCCTTGCGGCCTGGTTTATTCGGTATTGATCTCGGCTCTGGCAACCGGGAGTGCCGCTCACGGCGCTATGCTGATGCTGGCGTTCGGCGCGGGAACGCTGCCCAATCTGCTTGCGATGGGCCTGCTGGCCAAGCGGCTGCAGAATTTTACGCGCAATCTGCTGGTGCGGCGCATAGCGGGATTGCTGGTGGCCGGGTTTGGCGTTCTCGGTCTGGCAAGATGGCTGATCGCCGTTTGATGGAATCGTTATAAAGAGACTGTATGCAAGAACCTGTACTGCAACCTCCCTTGCGTCAATTGATCAAACAGGCGGCACAGTCGGTAGACGATGTCGTGCATAAAGGACAGAATCTGAACCGCGTTCTGGCGTTGCAGCAGGATGCCGGCCATGCGGCCATTCAGGATATGTGTTACGCCGTGCTGCGCGAATACGGCACGCTCTCGGCGATACGCGACCGTTTGCTCAGCAAGCCCCTGAGCGATCGTATGATCGCATCGTTACTGGTGGTAGCTTTGCGTCAATTGCGCGCGCACCCCGAAGCGGCGCATACGATAGTGAATGAGGGGGTCGAAGCGGCTGCCGCGATGCGGCCTTGGGCGCGTGGTCTGGTCAACGCAGTTCTGCGCAGTTATTTGCGGCAGGATAGTTTGTTTGTACCCCAAGACCCGGTGGCGTTATGGAATTATCCCCAATGGTGGATAGCGGAAGTTGAAAGCGCGTACCCCGATCATTGGCAGAATATTCTGACGGCGGGCAATCGCCATCCGCCGATGACGTTGAGGATCAATGCGCGGTGCAGCGATGTCGCGTCGTATCTGGCCCGGTTGCAGGAGGCCGGAATCGTTGCGCGACAAATCGGCCCGCTCGCCTTGCAACTGGAGCATCCGGTAGCGGTAAGCCGTCTGCCCGGATTCGCCGCAGGACTGGTGTCCGTGCAGGACGCCGGCGCCCAGCTGGCGGCAGAGCTGCTCGATGTCCGGGACGGACAGCGCGTGCTCGATGCGTGCGCGGCGCCCGGCGGAAAAACCGGTCATATCCTGGAACGGGTGGAAGCGAATCTGACCGCTCTGGATAGCGATGCCGGACGCTTGCAGCGAGTGCGCGATAATCTGCTGCGTTTAGGTCTGACAGCGGAACTGCAACCGGGCGATGCCGGAAAGCCGGATGACTGGTGGGACGGCGTGCCGTACGACCGGATTCTGGCCGATGTGCCGTGCTCCGCCTCGGGCGTGGTGCGACGCCATCCCGATATTAAATGGTTGCGACGAGCGCAGGATATTGACCGATTTGCGACACAACAAGCGCTTATTTTGTGTCAACTCTGGCGATGTTTGGCTGCGGGTGGTAAATTACTTTATGTGACGTGCTCGATCTTTCCAAAAGAAAATCAGGATCGTATTAATGCATTTTTAGCAAAGCATGACAATGCGCGACAGATACCGTTGCAGGGCGAGTGGATGACCGCCGGGCAATTGTTGCCGAATGATAATCACGATGGTTTCTTTTATGCCTTACTTGAAAAAAAATAAATTTTGGTGGGGAATAATGTTGTGGCTAAGCTTCTGTTTGCCCGTTTTCGCTGCAAATGCAGGCATACAGATCAAATCGGCCGAGTTGAAACAAATCGACGAAGTTTATTATCTGGACGCCAAACTGGATGTAACATTGAGCCCGATCCTTGAAGAGGCGCTCAAAAACGGCGTTTCCTTGTATTTTATTACCGATTTCGATTTTAGCCACCCGCGCTGGTATTGGTGGAATGAAGATTTTGCTCACATCAGTCGTGTCACCCGTTTGTCGTATAATGCTTTATTACGCCAATATCTTGTTTCCGGAGTCAATATTCCCGCCCGCGGTTTCGATACGCTCGCGGAAGCATTAACCCAATTAGGCAAGATCGATGACTGGCCTGTGATCGCACGCGACCGGCTGGTCAAGCACGAATTATATCAAGCCACTTTGAGTATGCGCCTTGATACGTCCGAATTGCCAAAACCCTTGCAAATCAATGCTATTGCCACAGGCAGATGGGAGCTCGACTCTACGCCGCTGGTGTGGATGATGACCCTGTGAAATATCTGGTTTTACTGAGTTTTATAGTCGGTACTGGGCTGGTCTATCTGCTTTCCAGCGCTAGCGCCAACACCGATCTGTTCGCGCATAATTTCCCGTGGCTGTTAGGCGCTACCGGAACGCTGGTGGCGGCGATGATATTGCTGGTCGGTTATCAGATCGTCCAATTGCGGCATAAAATGCAGGCCGGCGTATTCGGCGCTAAACTTACTTTCCGCCTGATGCTGGTATTCGGTCTGATGGCATTGTTGCCCGGCACGGTTGTGTATGCAGTATCGGTACAGTTTTTATCCAAAAGCATCGAATCCTGGTTTGACGTACGTGTCGACCGTGCGCTGGAAAGCGGGCTGAATCTGGGCCAGGTGGCGCTGGACAGCTTGCAGCACGAATTGATACGAAAAGCCGAATCGATGGCGCAAACCCTGGCCGAAAAACCGGCCAGCAGCCACCCGGGCGAGCTTAATTTGCTGCGCGAGCAAAACAATATTCAGGAAGCAACGTTGTTTAACGAGCATGGCAGGCTGATTTCTTTTTCCAGCAGTGAACGTTCTAGCTGGTCGCTAATGGTGCCGGATAACAGCGTGCTGTTGCAGATCCGCCAGCAACGTCCTTATTCGCGTATAGAAAATATTGAGGGGCGCGGATTGTACATGCGTGTAATCGTGCCGGTCAATTTGTTGTCGTTTACCGAAGATATACGAGTGCTTCAACTGTTGCAGCCGGTGCCGGTAAAACTTGCCGACGACGCCGAAGCGGTACGTCTGGCGTTTCAGGACTATCAGGAGCTATCGCTGTCGCGCCTTGGTTTGAAGCGTTTGTACGGCATGACGCTGACGCTGGCGATGGTTTTGACGTTGCTGACTACGGTCGCGCTGGCATTTTTGATCAGCGAGCAAATGGCGGCACCCCTGCGCGCGCTGGCAAAAGGTACGCGGGCGGTCGCGAAAGGCGATTTCAGCCAGATGCATCCGGTAAATAGTCGCGACGAACTGGGCATGTTGACCAAATCCTTCAATCGAATGACGCGCCAGCTGGCCGAAGCCCGTACTGCGACGGAAGACAGCCGGGCCCAAATCGAAAAATCGTATGCTTATCTCGAAACCGTGCTCGCCAACCTGACTTCAGGCGTAATCGCGTTCGACGAGCAGCTAAGGGTACGTAGCATCAATCCGGCGGCGGAAGAGATACTGGGCATCAATGCCAATGCGCTGCGCGGATTGCAGCCTTATCAATGGGCGGGGCATGCGGCGTATATCGCAGATTTCGCTTATGTCGTCGCGACGCAATTTCAATCCATGCCCAATGCCGTCTGGCAACAGCAGATTACCTATCGCGATTATCAGAACAAACGCATACTGCTGGTGCGGGGTACGAATCTG
>DAIETB010000001.1:0-4569 GCA_027345925.1 Sulfuriferula sp. | reverse complement strand
GCCACGTCGATCACGTCTATAGCGATCACAATTCCATCCTCAAATTCATCGAGGCCAACTGGGGACTGCATCCACTGTCAGCGCGCAGTCGCGATAACCTGCCCGATCCGGTTGCCAATGCCGCCAATCCGTACGTACCGCTCAATCGCCCGGCTATCGGCGATCTGATGGGTATGTTCGATTTCTCGCATGCGCAGGATAAATAGGAAGTTTTGCTCCGGCAGTCAATGAAAGCAAAAAACGGTCAAGGCATAGTCCTTGGCCGTTTTTTTTTGGCGAGGCGTTAGCCGATATCGGTTCGATCAGGACGGTTCGAACAAGCTGATCAGCTCATCGGGGCTGAACGAACTGACGCCGACAGCGGCGTCGCCGAGTATCCCTTGGGTCAGGGAGCGTTTTCTTTCCTGCATGTGGATAATTTTTTCTTCTACCGTGCCGATGGTCGTAAGTTTATAGGCAAACACGGGATTGGCTTGACCGATGCGGTGCGCTCGGCCGGTCGCCTGGTCTTCCACCGCGGGATTCCACCACGGATCGTAATGAATGACCGTATCTGCGGTGGTTAAATTCAGCCCTACGCCGCCCGCTTTCAGACTGATCAGAAACAGCGGCACTTCGCCGTCCTGAAATTTTTGCACCGGCGCGGCGCGGTTCTGCGTTTCGCCGGTAAGCCGGACGAACGGTATTTTCAGGTCGGCGAGTTCGGGTTCGATCAGGTCGAGCATCGAGGTGAATTGAGAAAACAGCAGAATGCGCCGGCCTTCTTCTATCATGTCTGGCAGGAGGGAAGTCAGCATGTCGAGCTTAGCCGATTGGTGCACCTTGCGCGCGGCGGCGAGTTTGAGCAGGCGCGGATCGCAGCAGACCTGGCGCAGTTTCAGCAACGCGTCCAGAATGACGATCTGGCTTTTCTTGAAGCCCTTGGCATCAATTTCGCGCCGTATCTTGTCCTGCATGACAGTGCGTACGGATTCGTACAAATCGCGCTGGCTGCTGACCAGCTCGCAACTGCGGATAATATCGGTCTTGGCCGGCAGCTCGGTCACGACCTGCGCTTTGGTGCGCCGGAGCATGAACGGTTTGATGCGTTGCGCCAGAGCGGCGCTGCGCTGCTTGTCGTCGTGTTTTTCTATCGGCGTACGGAATTGGCGCTTGAACGCTTCGGCGCTGCCGAGAAAACCCGGCAACAGAAAATGAAACAGCGACCACAATTCTCCGAGATGGTTTTCCATCGGCGTGCCGGTGAGCGCGACGCGATATCGCGCCTGAATCTGATGGACGATTTGGGTAGACAGCGCTTTCGGGTTCTTGATCGCGTGCGCCTCGTCGAGGATGAGTAGATGAAATTGCTGCGCGGTCAGAAACTCCTTGTCGCGCGCCAGTAACGGATAAGTGGTCAGAATCAGATCGTAATCCTGGATCTGGTCGAAATACTGTTTGCGATCGACTCCGTGCAACAGCAACACCCGCAGGCTGGGCGTGAAGCGGGCGGCTTCCGCGCGCCAGTTGAACATCAGACTGGTCGGTGCGATGACCAGGCTGGGCAGGTCGGCGCGTCCCGACTGTTTTTCGACCAGCAAATGCGCAAGCGCCTGCAGCGTTTTTCCCAACCCCATGTCGTCGGCCAGTATGCCGGCCAGTCCGTACTCGCGTAAAAACTGCAGCCAGTTGAGCCCTTCCTGCTGATAGCCGCGTAAATCCGCCTTCAGACCGAGCGGTAGCGGAACCGGAGTTATGCCTTCGAAACTGCGCAGTTTGTGGCCTAATGCCAGCAGCCGTTCTCCACCCAGCCAACGCGGCCGTGCATTGGCTTCCAGTTCGGCAAGGCGTGTGGCATGTAGAGTATTGAGTTCAAGTTTGCCGTCGGGTGTCAACTTGGCGCTGCTGTCGAATAATTCGATTAATACCGATAATATGCCCTGTATGCGCTGCAAGGGCAACGCGAGCATGCGTTTGTCCGGCAGCATGCAGACCAGTTTGCGTTTGCTGTCGATGTCGGGATTGGTCAGTTCGCGGATCTGGTCCGGCGTATATTGCTGAAAGGTTTGGGTTAAAATCGGCAACAAGCTGATCCGCTCGCCATCCACTTCTATGCCCAGGTCGAGACTGAACCAGTCGGTATCGGATTTTTCCTCTATATCCACGCTGATGTCGTCGTTGACATTGGCAACGCGGTAAGGAAAATCCGGTTGGGTATCGATGGTCCAGCCTGATTCCTGCAATCTCGGCAGATCTTCGATCATGAAGTTCAGCCATTCGCCGGGTTGAGCAAAACTATACGCGGCCATTTGCGCCGGAGTAATGGCGATTGCCGGGAAAATCTGCTGGATCAGCGATAAATCGGTATTGCTGAGCAGTTGTTTGGTGAATTCGAGTTCCTGTACCGGATCGCGATTGGCATTGCAGCGTATGTTGTCGCGCCGTTGACTGACGCTATTGCCGGCAACATGACTGGAAATGCGTATGCCGTGATATTCGAAGGCGAGTTGGGCGGCCGGCAGATAATGTACGCTGGCCTCCTCCCGTCGTTTCCAGTGCGAGCCGAGATTTACGGGCAGTTCCAGTAAAATCAGTACCGGATTTGGGGGCACGTCATCCAGTTGGCGGCTGAGCAGCGGGGTAGGTTCGGGCAACGAAATATCGGGCAACTGCTGTTTCAGTGAATTCGATACCTGAGGTAGCAGATTGTTGGGAATGGCGGGCGATTGCAATAGCACGCTGGCCAGCGCATCGCTCAAACCGGTACGTAATTCGCCACACCGAAAGGTCCGGGTATCGAGGCGCCAGGGCGGTACGACCGCAAGTACCTGTTCGTGCTCGAGCAGGTTTACCCCTAGTTGCTGATTACCGTCATCGTCGGCGATCCATGTCAGCGTGCAATCGCGGGGTTCGGCCAGCACCAAAGGAGGATTGGTGCTGTCATTCCAGTAAGTCCGTCCGTTCGCGATCAATTCCTGCAACAGGCCGCCGCTTGTCGGTCCGCTGATTTTGGGATCGTTGGGCGACTGCGGATTGCACTGAAAGATACGGGCGCACAGCAGCCTGTCCTGCGCGCTGGCCACATTGCCGCCGCGCCCCATGGCGACTTCAAAAAACTGGGTATATCGCATCGCTTTGCCGAAAGTATTGTCTTTTTTGAGGCGGGCGCGCATAAGACGGACGCTCAGCCCCGTCCCATAATAAGCCGGGGTCAGTACATAGAGCAGGCGATAGGTTTCGTTCGGCGGATAATCCGGCGCATCGATTTCCGCCAGCGTTTCGCTGATTTGTTCGAGCCAGCTCAGCGCCGGAAAATCGGCTGTGTTCAAGTTCGTTTCGATGTTGCGTTCCGGGTTGTCAGGTTTTTCGTCGGGGATGACGGAGATCAGGCTCGGCGGCGTATGCAAGGTATGGATCAGCACTGCAATCACATGTTTGCAATTGCGTCCGATAGGGCAATCGCACGCGCCGTCGATGATCAGTTTGCCGTTGCGCATCTGCAAATAGATGCGCTCGTGATAAGGCAATGCCCGGCTGCCTTGAACTTCGGCTACGATGGCATGGTCGGTGTCGTCCAGACTGACGTGATTGATCCGGTGTTGTTCGAAAATCGCCAGACCGCGCTCATAAAAAATAGCGGGGAAGGTCTTCTTGATGTCGGCCAGCGTGTACTGAATATGCATAATAAATATAAGATTACGTAAGTAAAGGTCTGAGATAGCGACCGGTGTAACTATTGGAATCACCTGCAATGCGTTCGGGCGTACCGGCGGCAACGATATAACCGCCCTGGTTACCGCCTTCGGGGCCGATGTCGATAATCCAGTCAGCTGTTTTGATGACATCCAGATTATGTTCGATGATGACGACGGTATTGCCTTGATCGACAAGGCGATGCATGACTTTGAGCAGCATGTCGATATCGTGGAAATGCAAGCCGGTGGTGGGTTCGTCGAGGATATACAAGGTTCGGCCGGTGTCGCGCTTGGAAAGCTCCAGCGACAGTTTGACGCGTTGCGCTTCGCCGCCTGACAGGGTCGTAGCTGCCTGCCCGAGCTGAATATAGCCTAGCCCGACGTCGAGCAGGGTTTGCAGTTTGCGCGCCAGTATCGGCACGGCCGAGAAAAAAAGATACGCATTCTCGACCGTCAGCGCCAGCACATCGGCGATATTTTTGCCTTTGTACTGAATTTCCAGCGTTTCGCGATTGTAGCGCTTGCCCTGACAGACATCGCAAGGGACGAAAATATCGGGCAGAAAATGCATCTCAACCTTGACTACGCCGTCGCCCTGACAGGCTTCGCAGCGACCGCCCTTGACATTAAAGGAAAAGCGGCCCGGACTGTAACCGCGTTCGCGGGCGGCGGGCACTCCGGCAAACAGTTCGCGCACCGGCGTAAACAGGCCGGTATAGGTTGCCGGATTGGAGCGCGGCGTGCGCCCTATCGGGCTTTGGTCCATATTGATGACTTTGTCGAACAGTGCCAGTCCGTCTATCGTCGCAAACGGCGCGGGTTCTGCCGCAGAACCGTACAGATGCCGCGCCATGGCGGCATACAGCGTATCGTTGACGAGGGTGGATTTGCCCGA
>DAIETB010000248.1:0-6155 GCA_027345925.1 Sulfuriferula sp. | reverse complement strand
GTCGCTACCGCCTTGCACAACGGTGGTTTTCAGCAGTATGACCAACTCGCTTTTCTGGGTAATGCGGTTGGTATGGCGAAACAGCGAGCCCAGCAGCGGGACTTTGCCCACGCCGGGTATTTCGATCTGGTCGTCGGTGCTTGATTCGGTCATCAAGCCGCCGATGGCGACGATGCTGCCGTCCTGGACGCGCACGATGCTGTCGGTTTCCGAAATTGTGCTCGAAGCCAGAGGCAGCGTGAGCGTGCCCAGCGACTGGCCGAGATTGATGACGGTATCTTTTTCAACCACATTGCTCACCGAAGGATGGATATGCAGCGTAATCTGGCCTTCCGCGGAAATTTCGGGCATGACATCCAGCGCGATGCCGGAAAAGAACGGCTGCAAGGTTACGTTCGGCGTTGCGGTCGTCGTGGTGGTGCTCACGCCGGTTACTGTGGAGGTGACATTGGTGACGAAAAAATCGTCGGTACCGACTTTCAGTATCGCCATCTGGTTGTTCAGCGTTGCGATACGCGGGCTGGACAAGACTCGGGTGCGGCCCTGGGTAGAGAGAAAGTTCAGCAAGGCGGCGAAGTTATCGGATTGCGCCGCGACATTGAGCAAGCCGGCGGAGGTTGTGAATCCGGGATGGGTGGACATGCCGGCGGTGAACAGGCTGCCCAGCGTGCTGCCGCTCACCGGCGCGCCGCCCGGTACGCCCAGACTGGCCGGATCGCCGCCGACGGAAAAGCGGCTCTGCCCGGCGCGGTTGAAGGCGGCCCAGTTAATCCCGGTCTGGTAGCTGTCGTTGAGCTGGACCTGGATGATCTTGGCTTCGAGCATCACCTGACGGTCTACTGACAGTTGCATGGCCTTGAGATAGTTTTCCACCTGATGAATTTCGTTCGGCATGGCATGGATCAGCACTACGCCGGATTGCGGATTGACCACGGCTTTGCGGCCATCCTTGTCGCCAATGATGTCCTTAAGCGAATCGCTTAAGGAAGTCCAGAAATCGGTATCGGTGCTGGTCGTGATTTTGCTGGTCTGCACGGAATGGCCGTTGGTCGGCGACTGCGTCGGCATAGGCACCGCATTGGGCACGCCGTTCGGCGTTTGCGGCGTGTCGCTGACCGAACTGGAAGTGACGCGTATATCGGAATTGCCTTTGCGCCGGGCGGAAATGTAATTGAGCTTGAACACGCGAGTCTGCATGGTCATGGGCTGGATGAAAATGCGGTTGCCTTCGATTTTATAATCGTAGCCATAGAGCTCACGTATCGCGTCCAGCGCTTCCGGTACGCTGACATTTTTCAAGCTGACCGATATGTTGCCGGTCATGTCCGGTGGAATCAGCATGCTGTAGCGCGTGCCCGACACGATACCCATAAATACCTGCGCAGCGGGGGCGTTATTGATGACCAGATCGAATCGCGGTTCGACGGCGGAAGTCAGCTTCGGCAGTTCGATTTGCAGCGGCGGCAGCAATGCGGCATTGATTGCGGCGGATTGCGCAACGGGAACCTGATTTTTAATCGCCTTGTCGAGTTCCTTGTTGATCATCGCTTGCGTATTGTCGGGCGGGGGCTGTATGTTGGCGCAGCCGCTCAAACCCAGCAAGGCCGCAGTGCCGAATGCGTAAAAAAAGCGATAAGTGAAATTATGAGCGGTTTTTTGCATGAATCTACCTTTGAATGCCGCGGATCGACGATGCCGGGTTCGATGCGTGACTGCGTTTGTCTACGTCCGGAAATAATTTTAATTCGCGGTTTCCGTCATCGGATTTTACCCAGATTCCGTTGCTCGTAATACCGGTAATACGGCCTTCGCTGATTCGGTCGCCGACTTTTACCGTTACGCCGCGTACGATGGCCGTGCGCAGCTTGCCGTGTATGGAAATAAATTGCACCGGCGATATATTGCTGTTGTTGACGGCCTGAGTGTCAGGAAGCGCGGGAGGCAAAGTCGGATCGCGTCCGCTTTCAGCGGCATAGGCCGGAAACTGGATGATCAGCAAAAGGCCGGCAAGGCAGCGGAAAAGGATAATCAGGTACTGAGCCATGCCTGATCCTGACTGAGCGTATAAACCCTTAACGTGAGCGTTATTATGTGATCGTCATCGACAGTCAGGTGCGCCGTTCCCCAGAACATGCGCCAGGGCAGCTGTTCCAGTGCGCTCAGATAATGCACCAGATCGAAATAGTTTCCGCTCAATATTAACTCGACGCCATGTTTATAGATTGAAATGCCCTCCTGTCGGACGGGTTTCTGCGTCGCTACGTCCCTGGACGACTTTTTGTCCGCAGTCTGGGCATTGATGGCTTCTTCCGGCAGCGTTTTGAGCGCAATCAAGCGCACATTCCTGTTCTGGCGCAACATATCTTCCAGCAGCGCTGGCATTTGTCCGGGCGATACCAGATGGTCCTGAATGTCGTTCAGGGTTTTGCCGTTTTCTGTGGTCTGCAGGCGCAATTGCGCCAAACGCATTTTGAGGGCTGCGTCGGGATCGCGGTTGCCCAGGTGCAGCAGTGTCCGGATTTGCGCTTGCATTACCGCATTGGTGCGCTGTATTTGTACTATCTGCCCGGAAAGCATTTTTTGATGGGCAAGCAGCGGGTCGATCAGCAATAGGTTCATCAGGCTGATCACGGCAGCGGTGGCAGCGATGAAAATCATGGCGCGTTCACGCAAACTTAACGCATCGATGCGGTCTGACAGCAATTGCCAGCGTTTTTTCAGCTCGTTCATTTGGCGGGTCCGGCAGAACTCTTGACGAGAGCGAATTCGATGTAAGGCGCAACGTGTGTCGCGCTGGCGCTAACGGCCGCTTTGTTATCGCCGGTTTGGGCCTCTTTGTCCGCTGGCGCCGGGCGGCGAATTTCCAGCTTCGTGAAATGGACGCCGGCAAAAACCGGCTCGTATTTGAGCTGCTGTATCAATTTAGCTACTAATTCGGGTTGCAAAGCCCGACCATCGATCCCGATTTCATCGGCCATGCCGGATATATTTAAGCCGGTCAGCCATAAGCCGTTGACCGTCCGGCGGGATAAGGCGATAAAATAAGGCGAAAAACCGGTTTGATTTCCTAATTCGCCGCGCTGCAGCATATTCAGCACGGATACTTCGGCATGCAGAGTCTGTTCCATCTGTGCGACACGATCAGAAAGCGCCTGGTTCGGCTTGCGGTTGCCCACCCGACTTGCCAGGGCATTCAATTGTCGCTTCGCGTTGTCCTGCAACTGTATCATTTGCAGATCTTGCGTTGCCAACCCGCGAGTCTGATAAGCCAGATAACCGTAAAACGACAGGATGCCAAGCAGTATCAAGCCCAGCGCCTGAAACATCGTTATAGCGGAAAAATATTTTTTCTGCTTTCTGAACAACGGGTTGCATAAATTTATCTGTTGACTCACAGTATTTTTTCCTCCAGACGCAACGCTGCTCCGAGGCAGGTCTGAAATCGTAATTGCTGCGCAGCGGATTGCAGTTCTGGCGTAAGACTGAAGTCGAACACGGTGGCCAAATCCAGGGTCTCGGCTGGAATATATATATTGGCTGAAAGATAAACCGTCAATTCTGTGAGTTCCGGCAGATTTGTCGTGACGGTTAGTCGCGACAGATTGATGAAGTTGTATTGACGGTCTACATGGTCGAACGTACGTTGCAACTCAAGGCTGATTTTTTCGAAAATCTGTTGCCTGTGGTCGGTTTGAGTATTGCTTAATTGTTGCAGATTCATATCCAGCCGGCGCGAAAGGTACAGTTCGCTGTTATAGCTGATCGTTAACAGGCTGCCGGTCTGGTTCACCGAGAGCAGGGCGATGCCGCGGTCGGCGGGTGCAATCAGATTGGCGATGTTGCGTTGCGCGAGCTCGGGAATGTCGATCACAGCAAGCGGAATCTGGGCGTCGTCAAAATAAGCCTGTTTTTGTGCTATCAATTGATTGCGCGCACTGATCACGTACATCATGGCTTTGCGCGTCGTCGCATTTTTGTCGGCGGGAATGCCCAGAACGTCGATCGTCGCGTCGTCGATGTGATAGTCGAGCATGTCCTTAAGGAGCCAGCGCACTGCCGTTTTGAGTTCGTCCTGCGGCACGGTCGGCGTTTCCACTGACGAAATCTGGTATTCATTGGGGCTGAGCAGATAACTGCAATCGTAACGAATGAGGTTATGCTCCTTATTGATGCGAGTCAGTACAGTATTCAGTGATGTTTGCGCAAACGGATAAAATTCGGCTAAGCGGACCTGTGGTTTGTCTCCCGGGAGTAAATGTGTCAGGCATACTCCTTCAGGCTGGAATTCCAGCACCAGCCAACCCGGGTTTTTTTTGGTTTTGGAGAATAGCTTCATTGTCGTTATTATTGGTTATTTTATTCGAGTCAAGCTTCGAAAAATAAAACAATTACAGGCGCTTGTCAAATAATGCCGCACAAATAGGCTATTCCCATTATCGATAAGTTGGCTCGACCAGGATGGCTAGAAGCGACCCGGTTTCCGGCTTGTCGAATCGAGCATAGAAAGGGGGGCGAATATCGTCGATTTGTTATTGCTGGTCGTGTGCCGCACTTTGCTTACTGTCGTTGTGCGGTAAGGCTGACATCGCTGCCTGGACTTGCGTATACAGACCCGGTAAATCACGGTAAATCGTTTTCCAGACAATTTCCATATCCACCTTAAAATAGCCATGTGCCACGGCGTTGCGCATCGATAGGCGAAAGCCAATGGCAACTCCGGATGGTCTGCTGCGAACTCGGGGTAATGCATTTCGATGTTGTGGCTGGCTTCACCGATGATCTCGACATTGCGGATTACTGCATCCTGGGCCATTTGGCTATCCAGAAATGTCAGTTCGTCCATATCCTCGGTGTAGCGGTCGATGCGTTCGATAGCCTCCAGAATGTGCGCTAGATAGTCGGACAATCGTTGTTGATCATGCGTCATACTGGACGAGCCTCTGCGAGCACCGCTGCTCGAAATTTGTCCGGCAAGGCATTCGGCGTTAGCACATCCACCGGCACGCCAAGCAGTGCGAGCAACTCGTGGCGGATTGCACCAATATCGAACAGTGTGGTTTCTGGTGTCGGGTCGATGAGAATATCGAGATCGCTGTGCTCTGTGTCCAATCCATGAATGACAGAACCAAACACTCGGGCATTGCAGGCGCGATGAGTTTCAACAACGGTACGGATGGCAGCGCTATGTAATTGAAGAGCGTCAGATGGCTTCATAATATTCCCCACATCAAAACCCAGAATCATAATACTGCAACACGAAGTGGTTTGCTCAACAAAATCCGATGTGACCCCAAATTGACGGGCGCCGGTTTAAACATTTGAAATTCGGCCCCGAATCTCTTAATACATTTCACGCATGAAAATGAACTCATTGGCGTTTTTGTATACGCCGAAGGTGGCGCGAACGACAGGGTCGACGTTGTAATTCGTCCCCGACCACTTGCCCTGAAGGTACGACAGCCCTGCCGCCGTGACGGGGCTCTGGGTCGTTCCGGTGGTCAGGCAGGTCAGGCTGCCTGCCGGCGGCGGAGCGGCTTGCAGATTGACGGTCAGATCGACGCTGCCGTTGCGGTTGGCGCCTGGAGCCAGCAATTTGAGATTGCCGATACCGTTGAGCAACGGATTGCCGAGCGACAGCGCCGTCGCGCAGGGAGCCAGGTTTTTGGTGTAATTCCCCATCGCAATCGTGTTGGCGGACAAACGCGTACAGTTATCGGCCGCATTGACGATAAAATTCGCGCCGTTCCAGTATTGCGCCTGCATGGGGACAGGCAGATTGAGCGTCTCCGCGCCGCTGGCATTGTTTAAATTCAGCCGACCGTAGCGAAACAGATTGCCGGAGTCGAAGGCGATGCCGTTGCCGGTACCGTTAAACACCGCATTGGTGGCGGTATTGATGACGCCGTTGCCGGTAACGGCGGCTTCGCTGCTGTCGCTTACGCTCATGATCAGCGAAATGTCGGCAGCGAACGGATTTTGCGGGGCAGTCAAATTGCGGACGTACGCGACCTGGTCGGTGCTGTTGACCGTTGCCGTGCCGGTGCCGTTATTGTTTGAGCTGACGAGGGGTGCAGTCGTCAGGCTGGTGTCGAGCGCGTTCGTATTGCCGGTATTGGCGTAACTCGCGAGAGGAACGGGGTTATGCCAGAGCGCGT
>DAIETB010000236.1:0-12337 GCA_027345925.1 Sulfuriferula sp. | reverse complement strand
TGCCTGTCCAGACCCTGCGCCACAAACCCGCGCATTGCATCAGGTCTTGCAGCAAAAACCCTCTCGGCTGCCGCTTCGTCGCGAAATTCGGCAAATACGCAAGCGCCCGAACCGGTCATGCGCGCTTCGGCATGTAAATTCAACCAGGCAAGGCATTCTGCGACCGGAGGATATTCCGCGCTTACTACCGCCTGCAAATCATTACGTGTCGCTCGCCGCAACTTTTCTGTATCGAGCGTCTCTGCGCCGCCCAGTTTCTCCAGCGTTTTCCCACCTCCGGAAAAGTCCGTTATTTTGATAGCTTTACTGTTCCTTGTCAATTGCTCATGCGCAAATATCTTTGCGGTCGATACCTGTACCGGCGGTATCAGAACCACGTACCAGGCCTGGGGCAGTTCCACGGCATGCAGAATTTCTCCGATTCCCCGAGCATACGCATTTGAACCGAAAACGAAAACAGGCACGTCTGCGCCCAGTTCAAGCGCAATATCCTGCAGTTGCTGACGCGACCAGTTCAATCCCCACAGCCGGTTCAAACCAAGCAGCACGCTGGCCGCGTCGGAACTGCCTCCGCCCAGACCTCCGCCCATAGGCAGTCGCTTTTCGAGCGTGATATCGGCTCCGAAACGCGCTCCGCTGCGCTGCTGGAGCAGGCGTGCTGCGCGCACGCACAAATCCTGTTCTTCGCCGACATTCGCCAACGGCTGCGTGCGAACGATCAAGCCGTCATCGCGCAGCAGCAAATTCAATGTATCGCCGAAATCGATAAAACGGAAAACCGTTTCCAGCAAATGATAACCATCGTCGCGCCGGCCGGTTATATGCAGAAAAAGATTCAGTTTTGCCGGAGCAAAGCAGCTCAGATGTTTCATTTACTCAAGACGCCAGTCGCCGATAATCAGACGGACGGTAACGCCATGGCCGGTTACGATCAGATTGCTTGGCAGCTCTTTGCCGTTCACGATTGTCCAGCGCTTGTAGGTAACCAGCCAGTCCGACTGGGTCAACTCTATCGCTCCCGTCGCGGTATCGGTCCGCACCCGGTAAGCCTGCTGCGGAATCGCGCTACCCACCACCCAGTAAGTCAAATCCCGCAACGGCAAACGCCAGCCCAGCATTTGTTGGCTCAGGTCTTCCAGGGTAGGCGCGGTACGGATATGCCGGTTGCCGTCTGTAAACGTTACCCCCTGGCTGTCGCGCGTCATGACGGCGACTGTCTGTCCGAGCGGGGTCGACAGCGTAAGCTTGTCACTGTCCCGCTGATGACGCCAATGCAAATTCGCGAGCGAAGATTCGTGTCCATACCGTACCGCTATCCGGCCGTCGAGATCAAAAGCGCTTTCGGGAGTGACGTTCAGAGTCGCCGGCGGCTGGGCAACCGGTGCGGTTGCACAGCCCGACAGCGTAAAAACGACTGCGCAACTGCAGCTAATTATAAAAAGCCTCATTTATTTAATTACTTATACTTGGCGGTCACATCCAGCAAAGCCTGATTTTTTGGATGCGTCGCAAGCGCCTTGTCCCATACCTGGCGAGCTTCGTCATGCTTGCCTTGCGCCCATAGCACTTCGCCAAGATGGGCCGCGATTTCCGGATCGGGAAGTTTGCTGTAAGCACGACTTAAAAAATCGGCCGCCATCGGCAAGTTGCCGACGCGATATTGCGCCCAGCCCATGCTATCGAGAATATACGCATCGTTGGGAGCCAGTTTCAGTGCCTCCTGCAACAAATTCAGCGCTTCCGGTAGCCGTATATTGTGGTCGGCCAGCGTATAGCCCAATGCATTCAATGCCTGCGCGTGATCGGGTTGCAATTTGAGCAGATGACGCAGATCCGCTTCCATGATGTCGAGATGGTTCAGCCGTTCGGCAGCCATTGCGTGATCATAGAGCAGATCGATGGAATCGGGACGGCTTGCCAGCGCGTCGCCGAGCACGGTATAAACCGCTTTATCGTCGTGCGCTTCACGCAACATTTCCGCTTCAGCCTGTATCAGTTCGACGCGTTCGGCATCGTCGTTGACCTTGACGGCATGCAGATACGACCTCGCCTGATCCAGATGACCCTGCTTGGCCAGCAGCATCGCATATTTGATTTGCGCAATCACGTATTGCGGCCCCGGACCGACGGAACGGTACCAGTTTTCCGCATCGTTATACCGATGTTGCGCTTCGGCCACCTGCCCGAGATAAATCTGCACCACGCCCGGCTGCGCGTAATGTTCCTGCAAGGCTTTTGCAAACGCCGCATCGGCAGCGTCCAGTTCGTTCATCTGCAAAGAAATCAGGCCGATCGCCAGTTGCATTTCAGCGCTGCCGGGCAAGGCCTGCGCCAACAGTTCGAACTGACGCCGCGACTCCTCCAGATCGTTGCGGTTAAGCAGATAACGGGCATAAGCCAGACGAACTTCGTTGGCCTGAGGATAACGCTGCAAGTAATCCCGGGCGAAGGCCATTCCCTTGTCGCCGCCGTTCCTGCTTAAAACTTCGAACCTCAGCATGGCTGCGGTATCCCAGCCGGGTTTCAGTTTGTCGGCAATATCGAGCTGGGCCAAAGCCAGATCGAACTGCCCGGCACGGGCGGCAGCCTGAGCAATCGCCAGATGCGCTTCAGGCAAATCGGGATAAGCCTGGGCGAGACTTTGCACCAGTTTCAAGTTCGCCGCCTTGTCCGGCTGATTACTTAGCATGACGCCCAATTGCATGAATTCGGCTCCCGCGTTTTCAGGGTGGGCGCTCAGCAATTGTTTGAGGTACGGCAAGGCATAATCCGGCTTGTTGCTGCTGAGCATGATCGCCACTAAAGCCTGACGCGCATTCATCGACTGCGGATCCAGTTCCAGCCATAATTTGGACGCAGTCTCGGCGGCATGTCCCCGCTGCGCATAAATCGCCACTTCCGTTGCGCGTTTGGCTATGCGCGGATCGCGCGTGTCCTTCGCCAGATCAAGATAGGCGTCGCTGGCCAAAGCCAGATCCCCGCGCTGCAAAGCGATCTCCGCAACCAGATATTGATACAGTATCTGATCGGTCAGTTTCAGTTTAGGCAATACTTGCTCGGCACCGGATGATTTGGATCCAATCGCCGCAGCGGTCGGCGCAGGGACTTTATTGTCCGCCTGGGGGGTTTGTGCCGGCGCAGCGAGAACGGTCGCAGTAGCAAAAAAACAACTTGCGGCAATTATTGCGGTACATAAAACGGAAGGACGCATAGTGTGATCCAGATAAATGTTAAAGATTGGAAAACGTTAGACTGCAAAGGTTCAGTATTACCCGGCTCCCTCCAACGAATGAACGGAAATTTCTAAATAAACTAGCTTCGATGTGCATCAGACCGCTTTCCGGAAATCGGTCGCAAAGAAAGCCGTCACAACGAAATCTGCAAGTAATGATGGCCCTGCATGCGCAATAGCGCCCGTGCTTCATCATAGCCGGGATATAGCCGCGCCACTTCCCGCCAAAAAGCCGGGGAATGATTCATGTGAGTCAAATGCGCCAGCTCGTGCGCCAGAACATAATCCGCTTCAGCCCGACTGGCCTGCAATAAACGCCAGTTTACGCGAATTACGCCCGCTTTCGTACAACTGCCCCAGCGACTGCTGGCACTGGATAATTTCAACGCAGCCGGCTGGCGCGTCAGCAATTCGGAAAACCGAGTCAAACGCTCGTGAAAATAGGACAAAGCCGTTCTTTGATACCAGGCAATCACCGTGGACTGAATACTGTTTACTGCGTGGACCGGGAAGTATAAAACCTTGTCTTTCATTACTATAGACGGAACATCCTCGCGCAGCCGCAGGGTAACGGTTTCTCCCAGTACGCGTAAACGGATTCCGTCCCGCCATCCTAATCGCGGCAGGACGTAATCGGCTTGCCCCGCCAATTTTTTCGCTACCCAGGCGGCATGATCCAGCATGAATTTCTCTACCCGGCATACGGGCAAGGCCCACGGCGCGTAGACGACCAGTCCCTGAGCCCCGACGCTCAGTGCCAGCGTGCGGCGCAAGGTGCTGCGCTTAAGCCGATAGTTTCGTTCCACGCCTTCCATGACAAGGCATTTGGACTCATCGGTCCGTTGTAATGGTCTCGTATTCATGCAAACGCAACATTTCGGTTTCTATCCATTCCTGCACGCGCTGATTCAGCATATCCGGCTTCAATCCCGCAGGGTCAATAACCGGACCGATACTAACCGTAATCAAGCCAGGACGCTTGAGAAACGCATTTTTAGGCCAGACTCTACCTGCATTGTGCGCAACCGGCACAACCACAGAAGTAACGTGGGTCGCAAGCCAGGCCCCGCCTATTCCGTACTTTCCGGTTTCGCCCATCGCAATGCGGGTTCCTTCCGGAAAAATCAGTACACCCATACCGTCAGCCAGACGCTGCCTGCCCTGATCGGCGATCTGCCTTAATGCCGCGCGTCCGTCTCCGCGATCAATAGCAATCGGAGACAGCATTGCCATACCCCAGCCGAAAAACGGAATTTTCAATAATTCGCGTTTCAAAACGATAGCCATCGGCGGCAACAATACCGGCAATGCAATGGTTTCCCAGGCCGACTGATGTTTAGCCATGACGATCGCCGGAACGCCGGGCAGATTTTCCAGCCCCACAATCCGGTAGCGTATGCCGCAGACCCAGCGCGCCAACCATATCACTATACGATTCCATCCCGTAATTACCCGGTAGCGCAGACTTAACGGAAACGGAAAAACCAGCAATGCCAGCACCGCGAAAATAATGGTCAGTAATGATTGCAATACTAAAAAAAGCGCCGAGCGAAACACTATCATTAAGCCAGCACCCGGTCAATCGCACTCGACAAATCGGCGAATACTTGCGTATTTTCAGGCAAATCGCCCGCCGCCAGAGTTTTAGTTCCCTTGCCGGTGAGCACCAGAATCGGCGCTGCGCCTACCGCCACCGCCGCCTGGAAATCGCGCAAGCTGTCGCCGACAGTCAGTACGTCGATCAAACTGATATCGAAGCGTTCCGCTATTTCGAGATACATGCCGGCCTGCGGCTTGCGGCAGGCACATTTAGCCTCGGCCGCATGCGGACAATAAAACACTGCATCGATGCGGCCCCCAACACTCGACACGGCTTTGTGCATTTTTGCATGGATGGCGTTAAGCATCGCCATATCGAATAAACCGCGCCCTACTCCCGACTGGTTAGTTGCCACCACGACACGATATCCCGCTTGATTCAGCCGTGCGATAGCCTCAAGACTGCCGTCGATGGGCTTCCATTCATCGGGGGTTTTGATAAAGTGATCGGAATCCAGATTTATCACACCGTCACGGTCTAATATTATTAATCTCATGCAATTAAATACTCACAAATGAATCATTCCGGGATACGTTACTGTGTATTGGGAAAGCACGCAAGCTATCCGGTCTCAAACAGGCAGTTTTCGTACGCCTCAACGTGTTTTTCCGTCCCCGCCTTCGAGCCGGCCTATTGCAGCGATTCGCGCTTCGCGTATGCGCCGGGCGATATCGGCAGACGGAACAGACGCGGCGATTTCAGCCACGTCAATCTGTTGCAGTACACGCAGCACCCGGTGCATATAATCAGGCGGTTCGTAGGTCGAGGCTTCATATCCCGGACGTCCGCGCGCATCCGCCAGACAAGCGCGCAAGATTTCATCCAGCCGATGCGGCCGGCGAAAAGCATCCAGCGTTTCAAACAGATCGACCAGAGCCGAAGGAGACAATCGCTTTACACGATGAATTTCGCCATGATAGCGCTCCGTTACTACAGCCAGATCGCGACACTCTTTAGGCACCCGCAACCTCGCGCATAGCTGCTTGACCGGGATTTCGCCGCGCTGTTCGTGATCCGGATGTTCAGGCCATAATTCCACCGGGGTGAGCGGTTTGCCGAGATCGTGCAACAATGCCGCAAAGCGAACCGGCAAGCTATATTGCGCCTGAGCGGCATAATCCAGCACCATCAATGTATGTATTCCCGTATCGATCTCGGGATGATATTGCGGCGATTGCGGTACGCCGAACAGTGCGTCGACTTCAGGCATCAGCCGCGCTAAAGCGCCGCACGCACGCAAAGCGTCAAACATCCGCGACGGGCGGGCTTCCATCAGCCCTCGCGCCATTTCCTGCCATACCCGTTCTGCAACCAGATGATCGACCTCGCCGGCATCGACCATATTCCGCATCAGTTCCAGCGTTTCCGGCGCGATAGTAAAATCGGTAAAACGCGCCATGAATCGCGCTGCACGCAAAATCCGTACCGGGTCTTCGGCAAACGCGGCGCTGACGTGGCGAAAAACGCGCGACTCGAGATCGGACCGGCCCCGATAAGGATCGATGTATTCTCCGCTTGAACTTTGCGCTATGGCATTAACCGTAAAATCGCGACGCGCCAGATCCTCGATTAATGTCACTTCCGGTGCGGCATGCACGACAAATCCCTTGTATCCAGACCCCGATTTGCGCTCGGTGCGAGCAAGCGCATATTCTTCATGCGTTTTTGGATGCAGGAACACCGGAAAATCCTTGCCTACCGGCAGATATCCCTGCGCGACCATCATTTCCGGTGTCGATCCTACGACCACGAAATCGCGATCCTTTACCGGCAGCCCCAACAACTTGTCGCGTATCGCGCCTCCGACCGTATAAATTTCCATTTCCCTCTCGCCTGGCAAGCAATCAATAGACATTACAGTTATCTGCCGGCCCGCCCCCGAAATACCGTGTATCTGCCGCGCGGAGTAGAGCCGTTCAGATATTCTGCCGCAATGGCTTCCAGTGCTGCGGGCGTCATTCCGGGCGGCTGGGGATATGCGCCGTCGCACACGTTATCCGCAAGCATGGCGTAATAATTATCCCGCGTCATCAATTTTTTCCCGGGCACCAATTCCATTATGGCCGCCTGCAAATACGACAAGCCGCTGCCCAAAGGAATTATATGAGGCGTAACGTGAACAGTACGGGCCACAAATTCGACCATTTCCCGCAAAGTATAAACGTGCGGTCCGCAAACGTCATACGTTGCGCCGAATGTTGCCGGGTTATCGAGCGCTTCGGCAAATGCTCCGGCGACATCTTCGACCCAGACCGGCTGAAAACGTGCATGGGCTTGGGCCAATGGAATAAGCGGCAACGACTTGACTATTCCGGCGAACATCGATAAAAAACTGTCGCCACGTCCGAAAATGACGGACGGACGAAATATAGTCGGGTACAAGCGGCTACCGCGCACAAAATCGGCAGCACCAAGTCCGTTATGATCGGTGGAACTACCGGCAGCCCTGACCAGTTCCTCGCCATATGCTTTCGAGCGCTGGTAAGCGCTGCGCGAATCGATGCGCGCCCCTAGTGCGCTCATATGCAGCAAGCGCTGAATACCGTTCGCAGTACACGCCATCAATACTTTGCGCGGCAACTCGATATGATTCTCGAAATAATCACCGCTCCCGTTCTGAGCATCGACAATTTTTCCAGACCGGCTTTCATGCAAAATCCCCACCAGATTGATAATGGCATCCATGCCGCTGAACTGCCGGTTCAATTCGGCCTGGTCATGCACGTTGCATTCTACGACATCTACGGTAGGCAATACGATCAGATCCTTGGACCGTTCGCGATTGCGCGTCAGCACACGGACATAGCGGCCTTGCGCCGCCAGGGCTTGCACTATGGCCGCCCCGACAAAACCGCTGCCTCCCAATATACAGATACGATGGAATTTCATGTTCAGCCCTGATGATGAGACAACAATGCGCACAAGAATCGACCAAATATCTTGTGCTACCGGTAACGAACACCGGATTCTAACCTAAAACTTCAATTTAGGCAGCGCGTTGACTCGATAGTAAAACCGAACCAGAGAGTAAGGGATGAAAACCGGCAAAATACAAGGATATTTTTACCAATCGATTTTAAACCGACGACAGCGGCAATCAGTAAAAAGGGATATTGATAGTGCGAACCTCGATTACGAAACGGAAGAACCGTAAAAACAATCTTCAGGCAAAGGCTGCCCTCGTTTGATCTGATGACGACTGAACTGATTCAATCGAGCCTGCGCTGCCGCAACGGGCCCCCCGTTGGCGTCGAGTAGTGGAGAATCTCCAGCCAGAACCCGGTTGAACTCTCCGAAGCGCGCGCTGGTTTCGCTGATGAAATAATTGAATCGGCGCGGCACCCGCTTATCGAAACGTTTGACGCTGCGGTACAGAAACTGCGGCAAGCGACTCCAGCGCAACAGGTAATCAGCCCCGGCCAGCATTTTGACGGCACGTCGCGCTTGCTCGGGCGGCAACATGAAATGCCGGCTCACCAGCGCAACGATCTCGACCTCGCCATCCCTCAGCAACTGGGCGGGATTCGCCATCAAGTGCTTGCCTACGTGAGCGTCCATCGCCCATTCGGAAACCGTATGCGCCAGCATCGGCCAGTCGCTCCACAAACGTTCGTGCGCAGGCACAAAATGATGATGGGCCAGTACGTCGGCGAATAAATGACTGGAATAACCGACTATCAGCGCACGCTCGGCATCGGTTTGCGCCGACGCCAGCATCGAACTCGCATTGTGCCAACAATGCGTATGTTCGAACGCCCGCGTTCCAACGAAAGGTCCGACCAGAGCGAGATCTGGCAGACACGCTCCCGCCATCACCAGTTTAGGATATCGCAGCACTGCCCGGCGCAATTCGGCGTCCAGCAAAGGGACGCCCCAGACCAACCATTGAGCTAAAAAGATATGCGTATATAAACCCCAGGCACACGCATCATGCGCCTGCAATAAAAGCGGAGTTCCCCAAAAAAGAATACGCATCGTTTTTTTCATAAATCGAGCATAATCAGCAATAGCGACAATATGATGATTAATTGATGAAGTTTTCATGAAATCGGCATCTCGATTCATCGCTGTAAAAAGCGTCGGTTCGCCGCTCGACAATTCGCTACGTTAGCGCACGCCCTGTTATAATTCGTCTTTTCTTCACGCCACGGATATTATGTCAGCTTTAATATGCGGCTCCCTTGCATTTGATACCATCATGCTATTCCAGGATCATTTCAAGCATCATATTTTGCCGGAAAAGATTCATATGCTTAACGTTTCGTTTCTGGTGCCGGAATTGCGCCGCGAATTCGGCGGTTGCGCCGGCAACATCGCTTACAATTTGAAGCTGCTGGACGGCGAACCGGTGATCATGGCGGCCTGCGGGGAAGATTTTGCGCCTTATGCCGCTCATCTGGACCAGCACGGCATCGACCGTCGGCATATTCTTCCCGTGCCGGGCAGTTATACTGCGCAAGCATTTATAACGACCGATCTGTCCGACAACCAGATCACCGCTTTCCATCCGGGAGCAATGAATCATTCGCACCTCAATCATGCCGATCAGGCGACCAGCATCAAGCTCGGGATTATTTCGCCGGACGGACGCGAGGGCATGCTGCAGCACGCGCGAGAAATGCATGCTGCAGGCATCTCTTTCATCTTCGACCCCGGCCAGGGATTGCCTATGTTCGACGGCAAGGAATTGATGCAATTTATAGAACTGGCCGATTATGTCGCCGTGAATGATTACGAAGCGGAGCTATTGCTGAACCGCACCGGTAAAACGATCCCGGAACTGGTACGGCAGGTACGGGCTTTCATCGTTACGCGCGGTGAAGCCGGTTCGCAAATCCATACCGAAGACAGCGTTATCGACATCCCGTGCGCGCGTGCCAGTTCGGTGCTGGACCCTACCGGTTGCGGCGATGCTTACCGCGCCGGTTTGCTCTACGGCATTATCAAGGGCTACGACTGGCCGACTACGGGCAGGCTCGCCTCGTTGATGGGAGCGATTAAAATCGCCTGTCGCGGCGGTCAGAATCATGCCCCGTCGAAGACTGAAATCGAACAACTATTCCGGGCGGAATTTGGGTATGATCTTACTTGATAACACACTATATTCACTAAGCGTTTTGTTTCTGTTTATTACATCAATTCGACGGAGCTGCATATGAAACCCAATCAACTTTTAATTCTGGCCATGATCGCCACCTTGAGCCTTGCCGGTTGCGCCAGCAACGTCGGCAGCACTGATTACAGCACCGGTCAGGCGCGTTCGGTACAGGAAGTCAGTTACGGAGTCGTCACCAACGTACGTCAGGTCACTATTCAGGGGAATAACAATCTGCCCGTCGGCGGATTGGCCGGCGCCGCAGCCGGCGGAGTTGCGGGTAGCGAAGTCGGCGGAGGCAACGGCCAGATCGTAGGCGCGGTATTGGGAGCCGTGCTGGGCGGTTTGGGCGGCAATGCCCTGCAACATGACATGTCGTCGCAAAAAGGTCTGGAAATCACCGTCAAACTCGATTCCGGCCGTATCATAGCCGTCACGCAGGGTGCCGACGTGCCGTTTTATCCCGGCGACCGCGTCCAGATATTGAGCGGAAACGGCGTTACCCGCGTTGCGCATTAATCCTGCCTGCAACGCTCTGATCGCGACATTCCAGCAGGCTGTCGGACTTTAAGAATCTAAGCGAACATTCGGCTGGGCGAGACAGATTTTGACGGTTTTGCAGGTCAATAGCTATTCTAATGACCAAAAACGACAAGATATGAACCGGTCAGGCAGATTTGCAGCGATTTCCTTTCAGTCCGACAAGCTCTTAGCCTCCGCAGCTTTGAGTTGCGCCGCTGACCGGCTCTCGCGCGATTAGGCTGCAGCCGGTTCACGTCCATATCCCTCATCTGGCCTGGCTGCGCATGCCACCGCCCAGGTTTTTATCCATTTGCAGCGTTTCGAGTCCGGATTGTTCCTTACCGACGTTGCACCGCATGGCTTCAATCAGATTGAGGTATTCCGGCGTAATATTGCCTGTCACGTAAGCGCCGTTGAAACAGGATGTATCGAAATGCACTAGAGCCGGATTGATCTCGCGCACAGCTTCGATTAACGCATCGATATCCTGATAGATCAAAGCGTCGGCACCGATTTCCAGCGCGATTTCTTCGTCGGTGCGCCCCGTCGCCAACAACTCCTGCCGGCTCGGCATATCGATACCATAAACATTGGGAAAGCGCACCGGCGGGGCCGCCGAAGCGAAAAAAACCTGCCGGGCGCCCGCATCGCGCGCCATCTGCACTATCTCTTTGCTGGTAGTGCCGCGCACGATGGAATCGTCGACCAGCAACACATTTTTATCCTTGAATTCTATGCCTATCGCATTAAGTTTCTGCCGTACCGATTTTTTGCGCATCGCCTGGCCCGGCATGATAAAAGTTCGGCCGATATAGCGATTCCTGATAAAACCTTCGCGGTACGACAAACCCAGCACATTCGCCAATTGCAATGCGCTCGGCCGGCTGGTGTCGGGTATCGGTATCACCACGTCGATCTGCAGATGCGCCCACTGCTGCCGTATTTTTTCTGCCAGCCGCTCCCCCATCCGTAACCGGGTCTCGTATACCGATACGCCATCGATGACCGAATCGGGTCTGGCAAGATAAACATACTCGAAAATACACGGAAACGATTGCGGATTATCGGCGCACTGACGGCTGTGCAGCTGGCCCGAGGCGTCGATATAAACCGCCTCTCCGGGGGCAACGTCGCGTAAAATCCTGAAATCCAGCGCATCGATGGCTACGCTCTCGGAAGCCAGCATATATTCCATACCGTCTTCGGTTTCCCGGCTACCGATAATCAGCGGACGAATACCGTAAGGATCGCGAAACGCCAGCAATCCGTAACCGGCAATCATGGCGACTACGGCATACGCACCCTGACAGCGCCGATGCACCCCGCTTACCGCTTTAAAAATCCGCTCCACACTCAACTGGGGAGCATTTCCTACCGCGACGAGTTCGTGCGCCAGCACGTTGAGCAGCACTTCCGAATCCGAACTGGTATTGACATGGCGCAGATCCAGCCTGAACAGATCTTGCTTGAGCTGATCAGTATTGGTCAAATTGCCGTTATGCGCCAGAACGATACCGAATGGCGAATTCACATAAAACGGTTGCGCTTCCGCTCTTTCTGCCGGATTTCCGGCAGTCGGATAACGCACGTGACCGATGCCCGAATTGCCCAGCAGATTGCGCATATCGCGGGTTCTGAACACATCGCGCACCAGACCGTTATCCTTGTGCATATGAAAAGCATTACCTTCAGCGGTAACTATGCCCGCAGCATCCTGGCCGCGATGCTGCAGAACCAGCAATCCGTCGTAAAGCAACTGATTGACCGGGGAATGAGAAACTATGCCAATTATGCCGCACATAAATTATGACCCTAAAACTGTAGATGTTTCACGAAATCGTCCGGCAACCAGGGCTCAACCATAGTTGCCAACCTGACCAAATAAGGC
>DAIETB010000231.1:0-4082 GCA_027345925.1 Sulfuriferula sp. | reverse complement strand
CATCCACCCACGCCCGGATTACCCTTGCAGGCGCCATCGGTATAAATCTCGACCACCGGCAATTCACTCATAATCTGTTTTTCTTCCATTCTGTATGCCCTGCGTCGCCGGGCGCATGGCAGGAACCCGTTTCTTTTTTCCTTGCCAGCGCGGCGTAATCAAGCGCATGCCGTGCACCCGTTTGATCGCATGAATAAAATATACCCCGCCTCCCATCGCCCACCATCGGTCGCCTGCTTTTTCCATGAATTCAAAACGGTGTACCCACGGAATCCGGGCAAATGGCGGCGCATAACAACACATGCGCCAACCTGCGATATCGCAGCCGAGCAAAGTAAGCCAATCCTTCAGCCTGCTGAAATTAATAAAATTCCCTCGCCACGGAAATCCCGACCCGCGTTTTTTATATCCGCTATACAAGCCCCATAAACTGCGCGGATTGAAGCCGCTGATCAGCAAATTCCCTTCGGCGATCAAAACCCGTTCCGCTTCACGCAATATCTGATGCGGATACGGAGAAAATTCCAGTAAATGGGGCAATACCAGCAAATCGACCGATTGCGCGGCAAAAGGCAAATGCGCAGGTTCCGCCAGCACATGACCGGTAGCGACATTATCCACAATAAAACGGTGGGATATCCGGCTGTTACGCAATAAATCCATATGCGACTGACCCACTTGCAAGGCATTAAAGCCGAACATATCCATCACCGTCCGATCGAAATAAGCGAGCTCCCGGGTTTGGAGATATTGTCCTAATGGGCTACTGAACCAATCAGCCAAAGTTGTATCTGGATTTGTCATGCTATCATGTCTCTATGAATGCCGATTTAAGCATAAGTCCGGTTAGCGCCTTTAAAGACAACTATATCTGGACGATACACAATAAAACCCATGCCGTGGTCATCGATCCCGGTGATGCCGGGCCAGTCCTCGCCTTTTTGCAAAAAAACAGCCTCGATCTTTCCGCAATCCTGATTACCCATCACCATCACGACCACGTAGACGGCAATGCGGAGTTGGTTCAACGTTATCCGGTACCCGTTTACGGGCCCGCCGCTGAAGTCATTCCTTGCAAGACTTCGACCGTACAAGAGGGTAACACAATTGAGCTTAAAGAATTAGCGCTCTCATTGCATGTTGCGGAAGTTCCGGGTCACACCGCCGGGCATGTCGCCTATTATGCCGACGGGATGGTATTTTGCGGAGACACGCTATTCGGCTGCGGCTGCGGTCGCCTGTTTGAAGGAACGCCAGCACAGATGCTCGCCTCCTTGACAAAACTTGCGCAACTGCCCCGGGACACTCAAGTCTACTGCGCTCACGAATATACGCTAAGCAATATTGCTTTTGCCTTAACGGTGGAACCCGGTAACGCCCTGCTGCATGCGCGTGCAGCCAAAGATCGTGACCTTATCGCTCACGGCAATCCCACTCTTCCTTCGACTATCGGACTGGAACTGGACACGAATCCTTTTTTGCGCTGCCATTTACCCGCAGTCCGAAATTACGTCCAACTGCTTTCCGATCAGCCACCGGAAACGATTACAGAAGTATTCGCCAAGCTGCGTACGCTTAAAAATGCGTTTAATTAGACAAACAATGTTTGCCGAATTTCGCTGATGCCGTATTATAGCGCCATGAACGAATTGCCTTGTTTTAACGATTTTTCATGCAAACCCAGTCGCTTATTGATTCTGTGCCTGAGTTTATCGCTCTCAGCCCACTGTCTGGCTGACACGACAACGCCTGCTACCGCCACCGTTGCCGATAACCAACCGACCAAGTTCGATCCCGATTCCGGCAATATCGCAAAAACATATTCTACGAATAATCAGTCGTCAACATCCAATCCTGCGTCCGCGGCGGAGCAAGAGTCGAATCCTGACGTGCGGAATCCTTTAGCGAATGTACCCGGCGATACGCAAAATGATGCCGCCATCCCAAACGCTGCCGATACCGGTCCGGTCGATCTGTGGGGCCGGATACGCAAAGGATTTGCACTGAAAGACTCCGATAGCCCGCTGGTCGAAACCCATATTGAATGGTACGCAAATCGCCCGGATTATGTCAGCCGCATGGTTGAACGCAGCAGACGCTACCTGTTTCACATTCTGGGCGAAGTGCAGAAACGCGGCATGCCTACCGAAATCGCTTTGCTGCCGATGGTGGAAAGCGCCTACAATCCGATGGCGTATTCCACCAGCCAGGCTTCCGGCATCTGGCAATTCATACCCGCCACCGGCAAGCTGTTCGGCCTGAAACAAAACGGCTGGTACGACGGCCGACGCGACATCGTTGCAGCAACCGATGCCGCGCTCGACTATCTGACCAAATTGCACGCCGAATTCGGCACCTGGGAACTGGCACTGGCCGCATACAATTGCGGAGAAGGCTGCGTCGAGCACGCCATCGCAAAAAACCAGGCTTTGGGTTTGCCTACCGATTATTCGAGTTTGAGCTTGCCGCTGGAAACCCGGCATTACGTGCCGAAATTACTGGCCATCAAGCAGATCGTCGCCGATCCGGAAAGCTTAGGCCTGAATCTGGACAGTATACCCAATCAGGCCTATTTCACCGCCGTCACCTTAAAACGTCCTATCGACGTCAGCCTGGCGGCCAAACTGGCGAATATGCCGGTCCGGGATTTCATCTCGCTTAATCCCGCCTACAACAAACCTGTCGTGCGTTCCGATACTCCTACCCAATTATTATTGCCGGTAGACAGAGTCGACACCTTTTCCAACAATCTGCAGAATTGCACCGAACCGCTGGTCAGTTGGCAAATGTACCGCGCCAGACTAGGCGAACGGGTCAGAACGATCGCCAGAAAATTCCACGTCAGCGTCGCCTGGCTGATGGAACACAATCCCATCCATCTCAGCCATAAAGGCAAGCTGACCAGCGCACACACGCTGATCGTCCCCCTGCGCAATCAGGTCGCAAGCGCGGCAAAACCCGCCGATATTGCCGTCCAGCCGGGTAAATTCGCCGGAAACGAGTCGGCCGCCAAGTCCGTAAAAGTCGCCTACCGCGACCCCGATCGCATTGCGCATAACGACGTCCCCGTCCGTATCAAAATCAAACCCGGCGACACACTCTACAGCATAGCCCGACACTATCGGATCAGCCTGCAAGACCTGAAAAAATGGAACCATACCGGCAACAGGCCCCTGCAACCCGGCGCAACCTTGCTGCTCGCCGCATCTTCAAGCCGACATCAAGCATCCGGACAGCATAACCGACATAAAAAACCGGGTACCGACGCAACGGCGAAAACCAGGAAAACGACGATACGCAAGCAGCGCGTTTCGTAAAAACCAACCCGATAGGAAACATTAGGAAACGCGACGTTTTTGCCGTGAACTGCCAACATGGGCAGTAAGATTGGACGATGATTCGACAAGGCGTCCCGCCACGAACTTATGAAGCACGCTGGCTATTAACGTCTGATAGGGCATACCTTCTTCCATGGCACGGGCTTGAATATCCATCAAATCCGGTGTCGACAATCGGATATTGATCCTTTTTTCCTTAAAAAAGGTCGCTGTAGCGGCAGCTTTGAATTTAGCAAGTTCTACACTTTCAGGGGGAATGGGCTTTAATTCTCCTTTTTCATAAGCATCCAGGATATCTTTCTCGAATGCATCAAGTTTTTTCATCTGGCTTACTCCTCAATAAATAATCTCTGGTCGCTTTTCGGCTGGGTATTACTGTCTTCAAAAAGTAGTAATCCTGTTCTTCAACATAAGGCACCAGATAAACATAAGCATCAAAAACCACGACAAGAACGGATTGATTTGGATATTTTCCGGTATTCGGATGGCGCAATTCGCCCAGCAAGCCGTCTGCCTCTATAGCAAGCACTATCTCCTCAAACGAAATGCCGCGTTGTATTTTCAACGCTTCGTTTTTATTATGGTTCCAGCGAAATGGCTTCATGTTTAATGATAACTTTACGTATGCCTATTGTCATCATTTTAACCCGATTCAGCAATACACCTCACTAATATCGAAGTTAGCAGGACAAACTCCGGTCCGCAGAACTCCGACATTCAACCGGCCTGATGGTGACACCATAC
>DAIETB010000218.1:0-13292 GCA_027345925.1 Sulfuriferula sp. | reverse complement strand
ACGGGCATGGTGCCCGAACTGATGGAAAGCCTGCAGGTAGGCTGCGTCAATTATACTCAGCAATTTTTCGGCGACGGACAGATCACCCGCAATAATTTACTGCAAGCCGAAATCGCCGCTCGCACCGAAGCGCAGACCATTGCCGCCCGATATGCGGGAAAATGGAATGAAGCCGTAGGCTCCAGCGGTACAGCCCGGGTCATCAGCGACGTACTGGTCCAGAACGGCTGGGCAAAACAGGGCATCACCCGCAATGGACTGGCACAACTGCGTGAACAGATGGTAGCGGCAGGTCATCAAAACAGACTGGAATTTGCCGGCATGAAAGCCGATCGCAAACCGGTATTTGTCGGCGGCGTCGCGGTCATGAGCGGGATTTTTGCCGAATTCGGCATTACCGAAATGACCGTGGCGGACGGCGCCCTGCGCGAGGGGGTACTGTACGATCTGCTGGGCCGGTTTCATCATGACGATATGCGCGCCGCCACGGTGCAGCAATTCATGCGGCGCTATCATGTCGATGTCCGGCAGGCCCGGCGCGTCGCAGACATGGCGCTCTCTCTGTTCGGACAGGTAATCGGTGCGGACGAAATGAATGCGGAATTTCGATGCTATTTGCAATGGGCCGCGCAATTGCATGAAATCGGTTTATCGATCGCACATTCCGGCTATCATAAACACGGTGCTTACATCCTGGCGCATGCCGATATGCCCGGTTTTTCGCAAAAGGACCAGTCGTATATTGCAACGTTGGTCCGCACCCAGCGCGGAAGCCTGGAAAAATCGAACGACATTCCGGATTTCCTGTTGCCGCTGGTACTGATTATGCGGCTGGCTGTATTATTTTGCCGCAGCCGGCACGCCATACATCTACCGCACAGCCAATTTACCATGGGTCGGGAACAGGCCCGGCTCGAACTCACGCAAACCTGGCTGGAGGCGAATCCGCTCACGGCTGCGGCATTGGCCGACGAAAGCAAATCATGGAAACAAATCGGCTTTCTTTTCAGTCTGATTACAATAGCCGATTGACGATGCACTAATTCACTTAATATTCAAGCGAGATGACATGCCGAATAAACTAAGCATCAAGGTCTGGGATCTGCCGGTACGCCTGTTTCACTGGGGAGCGGTACTCTGCTTTTTCGTTTCTTGGGCCAGCGCCAGCCTGTTTGACGATACGATGGAAATCCATCTTTACTCGGGCTATACCATGCTTACCCTGATATTGTTCCGCATCGTCTGGGGATTCGCCGGCAGTTCTACAGCGCGGTTCAGCCACTTTGTCCGTGGACCCCGGTCATTTATGGCATATCTCCGAACCTTGCGGCAACCCGAGCCGAGTCACTATCTGGGTCATAATCCGGGCGGCGGCTGGGCGGTAATCGCCATGCTATCCTTATTATTGCTGCAAACGCTTACCGGGCTGTTTTCCACCGACGATTCCGGCAGCACCAGAGGTCCGCTGGCCCATTGGATCAGCGACGACGCCAGCAGTACGATCAGCACCATACATTCGATCACATTCGATTTTCTGATTGCCGTCATCGGCATCCATATCGCGGCGGTATTCTTTTATCGCATCTTCAAGCACGATGGCCTGATTACCGCCATGATAACCGGAACCAAGGATATCATTCCGGGCATGACGCTGCCCGAAATACGGTTCACCCGATTGAGCCGGGCCGGGATAATTTTCTTCCTCGCCGCAGCAACCGTAATCGTTCTGGTAAAGTTTAACTAATTCGTTTGCCGCACCAACGCGAGCCGAACGAATATAGCCGGGATAAACAATGTAACTGGACAAGGCCCGGTCGATGGCGACCTATCGGAATTTCCGGCTCTATTGTCCGGGACGGGGCAACGCCTGCATGATCTGGCTATCAAAGGACGGTTCGTGATCGAAGCGGGTAACGATAGCCGAAACGGCAAAGGAGGCGGCAGTCGCTATTACCAATACCAGTATGCTTCGGCTTCTGCCTGACGCGATGTCCTGATTATCCAGAAAACGCTTCAAGCCGTACGACGCCGCAAAAAAAGCGACGGTAGACAGTATCAGATCAAGCATATCGATGCCGCACTGACTTAGTGCGGAATCCCTCTGAACTGTTGATGGCAGGCTTTGCAGCTTTGCTCGACGCCCGTAACATCGGGCCGAATCACGTCAAGATTTCCCGTTTGTGCAGCGCTGACCAGTTTGTTCGTGGCAGCGATAAATTTATCCTGAGCCTGCTTGAATTCGGCCGGTTTGTCCCAGACGTCGGGTTTAGCCCGAGTAGGAGAATAATTACTGTCCGCAGTAAAATACTTCCAAGGTTGAGTGCTCAGGCTTTGCAGCTTGAGCGCCTGCTGCAAAAATTCCGCCTGATCGTATGGCTTGCGTCCTCGCGCAACTTTACCCATCGGTTCGACGGTACGCAGGATGTGCTTGAAGATCGCCTTGCGTTTGGTAACAGGCTGCCCCGGATGCGTATCGGTCTGACCGCATGCCGATAGCGTAATAACCATCGCCAGCAAGCCGACTATACTTGATATTTTAATTAACTCAGCGCTTTTTTCCATGTCAAATCCGACTTAATATGGGGACAGTTTCATAACAGTCTCAGGCTACATCATGCCATAACCGGGATAATGCCTAGTTAGACTTACAATGACCTTACTGCTTTACGAATAAGCTGAATATAAGTGCAATTTTGCAGAGAAACCCCCTAAAAATCCCAGTTTTAGGTACAATAGCACTTATTTTATTTTTCGGGGGTTCATAATGCCTATTTATGCTTATAAATGCGCTGCGTGTGGCTTTGCTGAGGACGTCATGCAAAAAATGGCCGATGCCGAATTACACGTATGCCCTCAGTGCAGCAAAGAAACGTTTTCCAAACAACTTACCGCAGCCGGCTTTCAATTAAAAGGCAGCGGCTATTATGCCACGGATTTCAAACAGTCCGGCTCGCCTCCCGCTGCCGCAACGGACGGCGACTCCGGCAAAGCCGCTCCCGCCTGCGGCACGGGCGCTTGCCCGGCCTGCGTATAGCGCCGCCAACCCGATCGTACCGTTATATATGAAACGTTATTTCGTAACAGGCCTGGTATTGTGGGTGCCTCTGGGCATCACCGTCTGGGCGCTGACATTGATCATCTCCACGCTGGATCAGAGCCTGCTTTTGCTGCCCGCGCAGTGGCGCCCCGAAGCATGGCTGGGTGTACGAGTTCCCGGACTGGGCGTGATTTTAATGCTGCTGGTGATTTTTCTCAGCGGACTGGTGACGACAAATGTCGTTGGTCAGCGTCTGGTCGGTTACTGGGAAAGTGTCTTGTCGCGCATTCCCGTAGTCAAATCGATATATTACAGCGTCAAGCAGGTGTCCGATTCCCTACTTTCGGGCACCGGTGACGCTTTTCGCAAAGTCTTGCTGGTACGCTATCCGCATCCCGACGCGTGGGCTATCGCATTCCAGACCAATTTGCCCGCGCAGGTATTTCCGCATCTGCCCGAGGAACACATAGCCGTATTTATTCCTACCACCCCGAGTCCGGTTAATGGCTTTTATTTCTTCGTCAAAAAAAACGAAGTCATCGAACTTGACATGGGTATCGATACGGCATTCAAATACATCGTCTCCATGGGCGTCGTCAGTTCGCCGGAGAAAATCATTACCGCAACCCCACTTTAATATCCATCGTATATCACCATGCGCACTCACTACTGCGGCACGATCAATCGTGCGCACCTTAATCAGACCGTTACCGTTTCCGGCTGGGCTCATCGGCGTCGCGATCACGGCGGCGTTATTTTCATCGATCTACGCGACCGTGCCGGCATGGTGCAAATCGTCTGTGACCCGGATAATCCCGCTACATTCGGCATCGCCGAAAACATCCGCAGCGAATTCGTCCTGCAAATCACCGGCTCGGTAAGATTGCGCCCCGAAGGAACCAGCAACAGCAATCTGGCGAGCGGCGAAATAGAACTCCTCGCAACCGCCATCGAAGTCCTCAATACTTCGGCTACCCCGCCGTTCCAGATCGACGATGAAAATCTGTCCGAAAACGTGCGCCTGACGCATCGCTATCTTGATTTACGCCGCCCGGTCATGCAAGCCAACATGCGCTTGCGTTACCGGGTGTCCAAAAATCTGCGCGACTATCTCGACACCCACGATTTCATTGAAATCGAAACTCCAATGCTGACGCGTTCGACGCCTGAAGGCGCGCGCGACTATCTGGTGCCGTCGCGCGTCCACGCCGGACAGTTTTACGCCCTGCCGCAATCGCCCCAACTGTTCAAACAGCTCTTGATGGTATCCGGTTTCGATCGCTATTTCCAGATCACCAAATGCTTTCGCGACGAAGACCTGCGGGCCGACCGGCAACCCGAATTCACGCAAGTCGACATCGAAACCTCCTTCATGAACGAAGAGCAGATCATGACGCTGGTCGAAGACATGATACGCAAACTGTTCAAACAAGTAATGGACGTCAATCTGCCCGATCCGTTTCCGCGCATGCCGTACGCCGAAGCCATGAACCGTTACGGCTCCGACAAACCCGATATGCGCATCGCGCTGGAACTGACGGAACTCACGGATTTGATGAAAACCGTTGATTTCAAAGTCTTCCGCGGTGCAGCCGACATGGAAGGCGGCCGCGTTGCCGCATTGAGAATTCCCGGCGGCGCCAGCCTGTCGCGCAAGGATATCGACGATTACACCGATTTCGTCAAGATTTACGGCGCCAAAGGCCTGGCTTACATCAAAGTCAACGATGCCAGCCAGATCAATGAAACCGGACTGCAATCGCCCATCGTGAAATTCCTGCCGGAAGCGGCGCTCGCCGAAATCCTGCACCGTACCGGGGCCGGAAACGGCGACCTGATCTTCTTCGGCGCCGACAAGACCAAAATCGTCAACGATGCGCTCGGCGCTCTGCGCCTGAAAGCGGGCAAACCGGTCGACGAATGGAAACCGTTATGGGTGGTGGACTTTCCGATGTTCGAGTACAACGAGGAAGAAAAACGCTGGGATGCATTGCATCATCCGTTTACAGCGCCCAAATCCGGCCACGAAGAATTGCTCGCCGGTAATCCCGGTGCAGCGCTGTCGCGCGCTTACGATATGGTATTAAACGGCTGGGAAATAGGCGGGGGATCGATCCGTATCCATCAGCAACACATTCAGGATG
Organism: Sulfuriferula sp.; assembly: GCA_027345925.1. Taxonomy (GTDB): domain Bacteria; phylum Pseudomonadota; class Gammaproteobacteria; order Burkholderiales; family Sulfuriferulaceae; genus Sulfuriferula. Next base: position 8,111 of record DAIETB010000218.1, on the reverse strand, counting down.
TGGTATTCCGCGCTCTGGGTATCGGCGCTGAGCAGGCACGCGAAAAATTCGGCTTTTTGCTCGATGCCCTCCAATTCGGTGCCCCGCCGCATGGCGGACTGGCCTTCGGCCTGGACCGTCTGGTGGCGTTGATGAGCGGTGCCGAATCGATCCGCGACGTCATCGCCTTTCCCAAAACCCAGCGCGCCAACGACCTGATGGTTCAGGCGCCAAACAACGTGGACGAAAGACAATTGCGCGACCTGCATATACGTCTGCGCAATATCGAAAAAAATCCTTCGGAAAAACCCGTTTAGATAACGGCGACACGGAAGCCAACAAACCCGACCAAGCATTTCCCGGATAGCAAGCGCCGGGAGATGCCGAGAGCACGGCAGAATTCCCGCCGGGCTCGCCGGCTACCTCAGTTGGCGAACCCGCAAAAAACATCCCTCATCAAGCTGATCAACCGCAATGTTCGCGTATCGCCGACCCGGTAATAAACCCGGTTAGCGTCCTTGCGCGTGCGCAATACACCTTTATCGCGCAAGATCGCCAGATGCTGCGAGATATTGCTCTGGGATGTGCCAACCTGATCCACAATATCCTGTACGCTCACCTCACGGTCACCCAGTACGCATAAAATTTTAAGCCTGAGCGGATGCGACATCGCTTTCATCGCGCGCGAGGCCTGTTCGATATGTTCATCCTTATCGATCAGGTCAATGTGTTCGAGGTTAAGTACAGTTCCAGGCATAGTCCACCAAATAGCAATATGACAATATTATTATAATGCATCGGGGTGCAAAATATACTAAAATCGCCGCGATAAGCATAATATAATCTGTTTCGCCTCCGCAAAAGCCTAAAAGAAAGAATATGCCTGTGACCCCAGCTCTACTAATCATCCTCGACGGCTTCGGTTGCCGTAAATGCAGTACGGACAACGCCATCGCACTAGCCGCCAAACCAAACTGGGACCGTTACTGGAACCAGTATCCGCATACCCTGCTCCAAGCCTCCGAGTCTGCCGTCGGCCTGCCTTCCGGCCAGATGGGCAACTCCGAAGTCGGCCACCTCAATATCGGGGCGGGTCGCGTCGTATATCAGGAATTCACCCGCATCGACCTGGCGATCAGGGATGGCGCGTATTTTACCAATCCCGCGCTCAAGAATGCGATCTCGGCGGCCAGACAGAATGACGGCGCCTTGCATATCCTGGGACTGCTATCGGATGGCGGCGTGCACAGTCATGAGAGCCATATACACGCCATGCTTGAAATGGCGGCGCAGGAAGGCCTCAAAAAAGTTTACCTGCATGTTTTTCTCGACGGTCGCGATACCGCACCCAAAAATGCGGAAATCTATCTGCAACGCCTGCAGGCCAAAATCGATGCATTGCACACCGGACGGATCGCAACCATGATAGGCCGTTACTTCGCCATGGACAGAGACAATCGCTGGCAACGCATCAAAGCCGCGTACGATCTGATCTCACAGGGCAAAGCGGAGTTTACCGCCCCGGATGCGCTGACAGGACTGAGAGCCGCGTACGAACGCGGCGAATCCGACGAATTCGTCAAGGCGACTGTCATTGTCGGCGATCGCGAAACACCGGTACGGGTAAACGACGGCGACAGCATCGTCTTCATGAATTTCCGTTCGGACCGGGCACGGCAAATTTCACGTCCTTTTATCGAACCCGATTTCGCCGAGTTCAACCGCGAGCATGTGCCGAAGCTGGCGGATTTTTGTACGCTGACCGGTTACAGCGACGACTTTAACGTTTCGGTAGCTTTTCCGCCGGCACGCATACGCAACAGCTTCGGCGAGTATATCTCCAGGCTGGGTTTAAAACAGTTGCGCATCGCAGAAACGGAAAAATACCCGCATGTGACATTTTTCTTCAACGGCGGTGAGGAAACGGTCTATCCGGGCGAAGAACGCATCATGATCGCGTCGCCCGATGTCGCCACCTATGACCTGAAACCTGAAATGAGTGCTTACGAGCTCACCGAAAAACTGGTCGCCGCTATCGAAAGCAAACAATTCGACGCTATCATCTGCAATTACGCGAATGCCGATATGGTCGGCCATACCGGCAATCTGAATGCAGCCATTCTCGCCATCGAAGCGCTCGACCGCTGCCTGGGACAAGTTATCCCGGCCATGCAGGCGCGCGGCGGCGAAATTCTGATTACGGCCGATCACGGCAACGCCGAACTGATGACCGATGCCCACACGCATCAGGCGTATACGGCGCATACTACCAATCTGGTGCCTTTGCTGTACATTGGCGATCGATCCGCAAGCCTTGCGCATAACGGAGCACTGGAAGACATCAGCCCGACCTTGCTCCGCATCATGGATGTTCCTCAACCCGCCGAAATGACTGGTAAGGCACTTATCCAGTTCGAGTGATCATAAGCATGTCATCCGAGTCCTGCCAGACACTTGCGATGCAGCCTGCCGGAAGCGCTCCTTCCCGCTCGCTCATCGGGCGTTTTTTGCGGGCAGCACAGACCGGTTGCATATTTCTGGCCGCATTGAGCGGCCTGCTGGCTGGCCAGATCCCGGCTCAGGCGAATACGCTGCCTGCTCCGGGCGATCTGTCCGCCATACACGCCAAATTGCAGCAATTGCGGCAGCAAAATGCAGCCGCCCAGTCCAGCAAGACGCATGCTGCAGACGCACTGCAACAATCGGAACGGGCAATCAGCACAGCCAACCGCAATCTGCAGGAACTCGACCAGCGCCGCAGGCAATCGGAGCAAACTCTGGCGCATCTGCACAGCCAAAAGGATAATTTACGTACCGCCGTTCTGCGCCAGCAAAACGACTTGAGCGATCTGATACGGCAGCAATATTTTTCTGGTCCGGCAGATGACATCAAACTGCTGATGAGCGGGCGGAATCCCGATCAGATTGCCCGCAATCTGATTTATTTCGCCTATATCAACCGGGCCAGAAATCAGCTGATCGGTTCGTTGCAACAAAATCTCAACCAGCTCGATCAAATTACCCAGGCAGAACGGCAGCAACAGGAACAAATCGCCCAACAACGTGAACAGCACGAAAAAGAACGGCAATTGCTGCAAACCGAACGGCAGCAAAAAGTACTGGTGCTCAAACAACTGGGCACAGAAATCGAGGCGCAACGCCAGCAAATCGCCACCCTGGAACAAAATGAAAAACGCATCACAAAACTTCTGCAGTCTCTGGCCCGCGCTGCCGCCCAAAAAAAGGCGAGAGCAGAGGCTCGCGCCGCCGCCCGGGTCGCACGACACAAGAATGTCCGGATTCCCGAATCCGAAACCGAGGCGCGGTTGACGCAACCGGTTTTGCCCATGAATGGTCTGGGCCGACTGAAAGGCCATCTGCTGTTACCGGTACGAGGGGAACTTATCCACCGCTTCGGCACTCCACGGGAACAGGGCGGAACTTTGTGGAAGGGAATCTTTATCAAAGCGCCTGCCGGTCAACCCGTGCATAGCGTGGCGGCAGGCGAAGTGGTTTTTGCGGATTGGCTGCGCGGATTCGGCAATCTGATTATCAGAGACCATGGGGACGGTTACATGAGTCTATACAGTGATAATGAAACCCTGTATAAACGAGTCGGTGACAATGTAAAAGCTGGGGATGTCATCGCCAGTGTCGGTAATACGGGCGGTAATAGTGAAACAGGGTTATATTTCGAATTACGCTATCGAAGTCAGGCTTTTGACCCGAGCTCATGGATAGCACGCTAGACGAGGATGTCAGGAATGCGCAACAAACTACAAAAATTCAGCCTAATAATATTCGGCGTCTTGATCGGCGTCGCATTGTCTCTGCATCTACCCGCTATTGCCGAACATGGCGCAACTCAGGCATTGCCGCTGGACGAATTGCGTGAATTCACCGAAGTCTTCGGTAAAATCAAGAGCGATTACGTAGAACCGGTTTCCGATAAAAAACTGATCGACGATGCCATCAACGGCATGTTGTCGGGTCTCGATCCTCATTCCGCATACATGGACGCCGATGCCTTCAAGGAGCTTGAAGACGGCACGCAGGGCGAATTCGGCGGACTGGGCATAGAAGTCAGCATGGAAGACGGTTTTATCAAAGTCGTGTCGCCCATCGAAGATACTCCCGCGCAGAAGGCCGGTATTAAAAGCGGCGACCTGATCATCAAGCTCGACGATACGCCGGTCAAGGGCATGACGATCAACGAAGCGGTAAAACGCATGCGCGGCGCACCCAATACGCCCATCACGCTCACCATCGTGCGCAAGGGCGTACCCAAGCCGTTCGCCATCACGCTGATGCGCGCTGTTATCAAGGTGAAAAGCGTCAAATACAAACTGGTCGAACCTAATTACGGCTATGTGCGCATCACGCAATTCCAGGAACGCACAGGCGAAAATCTCGCTCAGGCGATTCTTGCCCTCGCCAAGCAAAATAAAGCGCCGCTCAAGGGCATCGTGCTGGATCTGCGCAACGATCCGGGCGGGTTGCTCAATAGTGCGGTCGGCGTTGCCTCGGCCTTCCTCAAATCCGGCGCACTGGTCGTTTATACCGAAGGTCGGACCGAAGACGCCAAAATGCGTCTGACCGCCAACCCTGATTCCTATCTGCGCGGCAATCAGAGCGATTATCTGAAAAACCTGCCGGCCTGGGTCAAAACCGTACCTATGGTCGTACTGATAAACGGCGGCTCGGCCTCTGCATCGGAAATTGTTTCCGGCGCATTGCAGGATCAGAAACGCGCAGTAATCATGGGTACGCAATCATTCGGCAAAGGTTCGGTACAGACGATATTGCCGCTAGGCAACGGTACCGGCATCAAGTTGACGACGGCACGTTATTTCACCCCTAGCGGACGCTCCATCCAGGCTAAGGGCATTACGCCGGATATCATAGTCGAAGAAGCCAAGGTAGTGAACAGCAATCAGGACAGCCTGCTCAACATCCGCGAGGTCGATCTGGAAAACCATTTGAGCAATCCGAATAAACCCGATGCCAAGACTGCTGTTATGCCTCCGGTTATCGTTGAACCCGGCAAATCCTCCAAGCCGGCCAAATCCGGCAAAGAAGGCAAAGAGAGCAAAGCCAATCCGGACGAGATCGTCTCCAAGGACGATTTCCAGCTGAACCAGGCATTAGGCTTGCTAAAAGGGATCAATATATTCAAGACCGAAGCAAAATAGACCGGTGAACGACGAAGAACTGCTGCGCTACAGTCGTCATATTTTACTTGACGATATCGGCGTAGCAGGACAACAGGCCATCCTGGATGCGCATATTCTGATCGTCGGCGCGGGAGGTTTGGGTTCGGCGATTGCGATGTATCTTGCCGCCAGCGGTGTCGGTCATTTGAGTATCAGCGACGGCGACAAGGTCGACAGCAGCAACCTGCAGCGCCAGATTGTCCATCGCAACGATGCGATAGGCCGCAATAAAGCCGAATCCGCAGCCCGGACGCTGATCGCCCTCAATCCGGCTGTAGTCGTCACGCCGATTACCCGGTTTTTATCCGGCCAGACACTGGAGCAGGCCGTTGCCGCACACCACATCGTTATCGACGCCAGCGATAATTTCCGCACCCGGCACGAGATCAACCGGGCTTGCGTGCATCATCGCAAAGCGCTGGTATCAGGCGCGGCGATACGTTTCAGCGGGCAGGTCAGCGTATTCGATTTTCGCAGCCCAGGCAGTCCCTGTTATCAGTGCCTGTTTCCCGATACCGGGACAGAAGAAGAAACCAGCTGCGCGCAAAACGGGGTATTCTCGCCGCTGGTCGGGATTATAGGCGCGACGCAGGCGGCCGAAGCGCTCAAACTTGCTGCGGGCATCGGTACGACATTAAAGGGGCGTTTGCTGCTGCTCGATGCGCTGGATATGCAATGGCGCAGCATCGGCCTGCAACGCGATCCGCACTGTGCCGTATGCAGCGCCTAAAGACCCTGCGACAACACCGTCCAGTATTGGGCGAAATCCGCCGCCGGCAAACGTTTAAACCCGCTTTTGGCAAACAACTGCCATCGACCGACCACCTGGCATAACAGCACATTCGCGGCAAGATTCGCTTCGGCGCGGATTTCGCCCTGAGCCGCAGCAATTCGTAAGGATTGCCGCAAAGTCGCTTCTATCCGGTCGTGTACTTGATTGATGCGCGCTTGCAGCCTGTCGTTTTCATTGACCAGAGCGTCGCCGATCAGAACCCGGGTCATGCCCGGATTCTTTGCCGCGAACGCCAGCAATACGGAAACAATCGCTTCCGCCTGCGCCATCCCGCTTTCATGACTGGAGGTGATTTTATTGATCATGCCGAAAATCGATTGCTCGATAAATTCGATCAATCCATCGTACATTTGCGCTTTACTGGCAAAATGCCGGTATAACGCCGCTTCCGAAACCTGTAATCGCGCCGCCAGCGCTGCCGTTGTAATTTTTTCTGCGGCGGGCATCTGCAGCATCTCCGCCAGCGTTTGCAAAATCTGTAACTTTCTTTCCCCCGGTACAGCCACAACTCCCCCTTTTAAAATTACTGCTGTTCAAATCTGCGGATGTGCGCGCTCCAGCTTGTTATATAAACCATTGAGCGCGTCCAGATACGCCTCGGCGGAAGCCACGACGATATCGGTATCGGCCCCCAGTCCGTTAACTATTCTGCCGCCCTTGGCCAGCCGTACTGTCACTTCGCCCTGCGCATCCGTGCCTGTCGTTATATTGTTAACGGAATATAACTGCAATTCCGCATGGCTGTCGACGATTTGCTCCAACGCTTTGAACGTGGCGTCCACCGGACCGCTGCCGCTGGCGCTGGCTTCCTTGCCGTGAGCGCTGACGACTACCTGAGCAAAAGGCGTCTCGCCGGTTTCGGAGCACACCTTGAGCGACACCAGTTTATACGCTTGCTCCGTATTGGCCGACGCCTTCTCGCTGACCAGCGCATGCAGGTCCTCGTCGAAAATTTCGTGTTTTTTATCGGCAAGCTCCTTGAACCGCGCAAAGGCGGCATTGACTGCTTCTTCCGTGCCGAGATCTATGCCCAGCTCGATCAGACGAGAACGAAACGCGTTGCGTCCGGAGAGCTTGCCCAGCACCATTTTGTTGGCGCTCCAGCCCACGTCTTCGGCGCGCATGATCTCGTAGGTTTCCCGATGCTTCAGCACCCCGTCCTGATGGATGCCCGACTCGTGCGCAAACGCATTGGCGCCGACGATCGCTTTATTCGGCTGTACCGCAAAGCCGGTAATGCTGGCGACGAGGCGCGAAGCCGGCACGATTTGAGTCGCATCTATCCGCGTCGAGCAATCGAACACATCGGCGCGAGTCCGTACCGCCATCACAACTTCTTCCAGCGACGCATTACCGGCGCGCTCGCCCAGGCCGTTAATCGTACATTCTACCTGTCGCGCGCCGTTCAATACCGCCGACAGGGAATTCGCCACGGCCAGGCCGAGATCGTTATGGCAATGCACAGAAAAAATAACTTTATCCGAATTGGGGATGCGCTCGCGCAACCGGTAAATCAGTTCGCCGAACTGACCTGGTACGCTATAGCCCACCGTATCGGGAATATTCAGCGTCAGCGCGCCGGCGTCGATTACCGCTTCAAGTACGCGGCACAGAAAATCAGGATCAGAACGGCCGGCATCTTCAGCGGAAAACTCCACATGGTCAGTATATTGCCGCGCCCACTTTATGGATTTAACCGCCTGCTCTATCACCTGTTCATGCGACATACGCAGTTTCTTTTCCATGTGTATTGGGCTGGTAGCGATAAACGTATGAATGCGCGAAGACGCCGCACCCGCGAGCGCTTCGCCGGCGCGCTGGATATCCTTCTCCAGCGCACGGGCAAGAGCGCATACCGTACTGTTTTTGATTGCCTGCGCGACCGCTTTGACCGAGGCGAAATCGCCGTTCGATGCGGCGGGGAAGCCGGCCTCGATTACGTCTACCCGCAGCCGTTCGAGTTGACGCGCAATCCTGACCTTCTCTTCAGCGGTCATCGATGCGCCCGGGCTTTGTTCTCCGTCGCGCAGCGTGGTATCGAATATGATTAAATGATCTTTACTCATGAAATAGCTCCCTACATTGGCCGGAACTGCCGGACGTTATCAAATGTCGGCGCGAACATT
>DAIETB010000211.1:0-3851 GCA_027345925.1 Sulfuriferula sp. | reverse complement strand
AGCTTTTCCATTCTTCGACCGAAGGTATTGCCCCAAGTCGCTCCAGTCTGTTCAATTTCTCGGCAAACGTCGCACTGGAAAGAATAGGCTCCTGCGCCAGAACCACAATCAAGGGTAAAATTTTCTCGCCCATCGAATCTTGCAATTTTGTAAATCGATAAGCGATTTGATCCAAAAATTCGCAGCAGAGTTTTATCCGCAAGTCTGTCGGCCGATAAGGGCATCCAACTGTAGGCATCGCGCAAACCTTCTACCAGCACTTCTGCATGCAAAGCACATTCGGTCAGATAAATTCGCATCGACTGTTCAGGAGTCATAGTCTCACTCCTTCCTGTTTGGCAATCGCATAAATCGGCATGTCGAAAGAAGAAAACCGGCGTTTGACTACGATATCGATTTTTTCATCCTCGAACGGAACCGTGTTTTGCAGTTCGTCGATAAGATCGATTTTGCGCGTAACGATAATTTCCGCATCGTCCAGCGAGGTCTCGATCAAAAAATCGTAGTCGCCGCCGCGCTTGCTGTCATCGGCGCGAGAGCCGAACAGCCAGAGCTCGGCGTCGTCGCCGAAATACCGGTGGCCCAGCGTCTTGATGAAATGCAATTGTTCAGGAGTAACGCGCATGTTTAATCTAGCGGTAATCGCAGAAACATTGCAATGAATTGATGGCGATCATTGATAATCAACTCATAGATAAGTTGCATATCAATATTCATGTAGTCATGCACAATCCTGTTACGAAGTCCAATGGATGAATTCCATTGTTGCAATGCCTCAGAGCTTATTTTGCCCTGTTGTTCAAGGTCGGCAAACGTATCATAGGCGGATACGGGTATGGCACGATCCGACAATTTTAGCAGGTGTTTGGCTTTACCAATTGCATTTTCGATCAGGATTTGAAAAGAATGCAACACGCCGTTTTGCTCAAGCCTGCTAATTTGCGCGCCTGATTGAATGCGTTGTTTTACCTCATCCAGCAAAGCCGTTTGCTCGTCGGCAATGCGTATGCATTCTGCATGATATAAATCAAGCCGCATGAGCAAGCCTCCAGTAATAATCCTCCAATTCGCCCCATGTTTTAGTCAAGAAGTGAATCCAGACCAGAGTTTCTCCCCCTTTAAGCACGACACCTTCTTCGGCAATGACTGCGCGCATGGTTAATCGGGCTGATACCATATCGATCAAATCAATTTTATCTCTATGAATTGCGATGACATCTGCAATCTTCTGTTTCAAGATTTCCATATATTGGAGACGTTCCAAAGCGGTGATATGCCGTTCCCACAGGACGGCAATATCCCAATCGCTGCGGGGTGTCGCCGTGCCATCGGCCTGGCTACCGATTAACACAGCCAATTCGAGGTCTGGTATCGTTTGTAGTATATTTTTTAATGCATCACGCTTGGTCATAGTTCATCCACCATTTCACCCAAGGCGGTGGCTGATGTCGGCTCCACGAGCAAATCCAGGTCGCTGCCTTCGCTATCGTCGCCATGTAGCGCAGAACCGAATACACGAACATTTTTAACCCGATGGCGCAGCGCGATTTCGCATATCGCATCACGGTGAATTTGCAAAGTCAGCGAAAGAGGCATACGGGTATCTCCAGAAGAGCAGGGCAATTCCCACATTAATTCAGTTTATCTGTTTTCTTGCAAAATTCTATTCGCTTGATTATAACAACATAAGATTTCAAATACCGTACATAAAAAGCTACTATTATCCAGCTACCGCTGGCTTTGATGCTGAATATGATGTAAATTTACATCACTTTATATGCGGGAGACTTCCAAATGCGTACCACTGTCACTATCGACGATTCCCTCTACGAAAAAGCACTGGAAGTGGCCGACCCCGCTATGGATAAGTCGGACATTTTCCGGGAAGCAGTCAAGACCTTCGTGCGAGTGCAAGCGGCCAAGCGTCTCGCTGCGCTAGGCGGCACGATGCCTGAGATTCAAGATGTGCCGCGTCGCCGTGAAGACCCGGTCTCGTAATGAGTGTCCTCGTCGACACCTCTGTGTGGATAGACCACTTCCGAAACGGCAACAATGCGTTGGTTGACCTAATTGCCAGACTAGACCTCGCGTTGACTCACCCGATGGTCATACTCGAAATCGCGTGTGGAACGCCCCCAGCGCCACGCATCCAGACTCTGAACAATATTACCCTTTTGCAACCCTGCAATCAGGCGAGCTTGAGCGAGGTAATGGAGTTTATCGAGCGCGAAAAGCTGTATGGGCTTGGGTATGGGTTGGTGAACATGACGCTACTGGCATCCACACTCATTACGCCAGGCGCTGAGTTGTGGACGCTTGATAAGCGTCTTGCGGAATTGGCAGGGCACTTCGGTGTAGCCCATCGGCCGACGCTGCATTAGCAAATTTTTCTGTAAACACCCGCCGTAAAAAACGCAACATCCTGATCGCATGCCATCGCAAATATTTAACATTGCAGCGGCTTATGCACTGTGCAGCCGCAATCTGGCATAAGCACCGTCAATCCCCTTTAATTTGAGGCCTTACCAGCTACCGTAGCGCGCAATCCCTGCTCCAGACTGTAAGGCGGCCGCCAATCCAGTTCACGGCGGATTTTGCCGCTATCGATCTGCAGCGAGCCGAGCAGGCGTTCGATCTGCGCCGACTTGCCGGTCAGTTTTCCCGCCAGTTTCAGCAAGGCCTGCGGAAACGGGAACACGCGGTCGGCGACATCCAGCGCTTGCGCCAGACGCCGCAATAATTCCGGAGTGGAAACCGGCTCTCCGTCGCTGAGCAGAAAAGTTTGCCCGGCGGCGGCAGGATGCACCGCACAACCCAGCAATGCATCGACCAGATTGCCGACATACAGCAAATCGCGCCGGTTATTCACCGAAGCCAGCGGTAACGGCACGCCGCGTGCGACGACCCGCAACATCTGCGCGAAATTGCCTTTCACACCCGCGCCGTAAACCAGCGGCGGCCGGACTATCACAACCTGTAAACCAGATTCCCGAGCGACGGCGTGCAAGGCCTGCTCTGCCTCCCATTTTGACATGCCGTAAGGGTCCTGCGGCGCAGCCACATCCAGCTCGGAATAACGCCGATCGCCCGGCGTCTCCTCGCCGTTCACCTTGATCGTACTGACATACACCAGTCGCCGCACTCCGGCCGCCGCCGCGCTACGCGCCAGATGCTTAGTACCCGCGGTATTGACCCGGCGAAATTCGGCCAGAGGGTCGAGCGCCGACTCGCGCATGACATGCACTCTGGCGGCAAGATGGATCACGACATCCGCGCCTTGCAGCGCCGAGCTCCAATCGGTCTCGCCGTCCACCGCGCCGACGACCGCGGATTCGATCCCGCCGTTAAACCGGCACGGCGTTCGGGTCGCAGCTTTCACGGCAAATCCGCGAGCAAGCGCCGCCTCGCACAAGGCGCGGCCGACGAAGCCGTTCGCTCCGGTGATTAATATCCGCTGCTGTGTTGCCAACTGCCCTCCGCTAACCGCGTAATCGGGAATCGAACTCGCTAAATGATTTACCCTATCGCTGACTGATAATATTCAGCGATAGCCATCCAGTAAGTCTTGCAGATTACAGTGGCGTTTATGGACGCACTGATAGTCAGGCAATACCCTCATTTTCAGAAAATTTCACTTTTTGTCCACGATCAAACACTGTTCCGACTGAAAGCAGATCTCTGGTAATTTATTGCTTTTCGATGGGACATTGGCATATAAAAAATCTTCCGCTCGCATTAAAACCCCAAGCACCGTTACACCTCCAAAACAGGTTTTCAGGTGTTGGAGTTTCTATTTCCAGCTAACTGTCGATACACTTCTACATAAGATTTCGCCATTCGATCTGCGGTGA